>JAKJEP010000478.1 GCA_022705365.1 Planctomycetota bacterium
ATCTTCCCGATAGCTGGCCGTCGCGGCTTGGATACAATCGGGAATAACCAGACCCCTTTCTTGCCAGAGCAAACAGCCGCGTACTGCCCAAGCCAAAATAGCCGTCCCTGCCTTCGTTGGGTTCGTGAGGATTTTTTTAATTTGAGGGTCGCGCTCCTCAATCGGGATAACCACCTCGAAGGGGATTCGCAGAATCCGCCGCCACATGGCCGCGTCGTCGTCGCGTACCTTGGGAGCGTGATTGGCCGCCAGCCATAATTTGAACGCCGGTTTAAACTCGAAGGATTCCTGATACAGATAGCGGGCCGTGATAGTGTCACTGCCAGTAACCATCTTAACCAATCCCTCAGCCAATTTTTTCCCATCGTCAACCTCGATAGACGCCACCAGCCGCGCCCCTTCCAGCCGGGCAATGTCATTGCGGATTCCCCCGCTCCCTGGTTTCTGTATAAACGATTCAAAATCCGCAGTAGCGGCGTAATCACCCAGGGTAGCTTTGACCGCCTCCAGGAAGGTGCTTTTTCCTGATGCAGCCGGACCATGAACAAAAAACAGCTTTTCTTCGTCTGTCAGACCGGTCAAAGTGTAACCAACAGCAATTTGCAGAAATTCCATCATTGCTGGGTCCCCGCCTGCCGCCTTGTAAATAAACTGGTCCCAGATGGGCAGTTTTGCATCTGGATCGTAATAGCAAGGGGAGAGTTTGGTAATCATATTTTCTGGCCGATGTGGCTCCAGCTTGCCCGTGCGTAGGTCGATGGCCCCGTTCATGGCATTTAAGGTCATCGGATCGGAGTCAAAATCCTTAGAATAAGCGGTAAGAGGTTCGCAGTAGCGGGCCTCGTTCAACATATCATCCAATCCCCTCCGCGCTTCGCTTTTCAGGGCGAATTTTAAAACCTCTTGTTGGCCGGCTTCAGTCGGTTGTCGTTCGGCTTCGTCCTTAATACTTCGGGCCGTGTGTAACGCCAGCCGCCGGGCTTCAGTAGGGCCGGTTTCCTTACTCCAGCGTCTGCCGTCCCATGCCAGCCACTTTTTCGATTCCATGCAGTGGCGTAACTTTCGGCCATGCTGCCGGGCCATCCGCTCCCCATTGCCGCTGTCCGTTCGGGGAACGAATCCGCAGTCTGGAACAGGTGCGGCCTTCTCCCCCCTTGATTTTCTTGTTAATTCAAAATTTGGGTCATCTTCCCGCGCCCATTGGATTAAGCTGGCCACCGTCAGGCCGTTGCTCTTACTCTTAAAGCTTTGCCACTTCTTTTGGCATACCCCAACTTCATACCTTTGACTCTGCTGGCTCCAGTTGTCCCAGTCCTCCACATCGCAGCCCGCAGCGTGCAGGGCCATTCCCACCTCCACCCATGAATGATATTCATCCGCCCGTGCCGCGTTGAGAGATTGCAGGCATCGCCGGGCGGTGTCGGCCATGTCGGCTTTGGTGGCAGCAACATGAGCCGGTTGCGCAGGTGCGTCCAATATTTTTGTTTCCAGATCGTCGATATTCACTACCATTTAAAAGGCCCTCACAAAATAAAGCACTGCACCGGATGTTTTTTGACATTTTTGAAACCCGGAAGCCGCAGCAGCCGTTCAGGGTTGCATATAGCCGCGTCGCCGCCCAATGCTCTAGCTAAATCATTTTGGAGTTTCCGCCAGCGGTTCCAATCTCTTAACGGCTCAGCCAACCGCCAATAGCAGTGAATACCGTGTCCAGAGAATACTGACAGGTCGGGCATCCCGATTCCAGATTGGTATATCCGGTCCTCCACAACGTCCCAGATACCGCAGCCGCCGCCGGGTTCGATACCGTCGAAATCGGCGAAGATAAACCGTGCCAGCATAATATTGCCGTCTCCGCTGTGGTTTGTTGCCCGACGTGGATTGACCCCAATATAGATATTATACCCCAGCGCATTCTGCAAGCGTAAATACAACACATCTAATTTTTCACCTGCCCGCCGCCATATTTTTTTGACCGGTTTGTTATCGCCAATCAATCGCAGTTCCACCAGATCATCCGGCTGAAAAATGAAATCGATATATCGCTGGTAATCGGTCATTGCCGCCCCCGATCCGCATGCTGGCCCTGGGCTAAAAACGCCTCGACCTGCTGCCGTGTCCAGTACCGTCGCCCGTTTATGACCTTGGCTGCCGTGGGTAATTGTTCAGAATGCAGCCAGTCATAAACCGTTGTTCTGCCGATCCCCAGCAGCCGGGCCAGACCCGCCAGATTAATGAGCTGATGTTCGTTATTCATTGCACCATCCTAGTTTAAAAACCGCCCATCCCGCCTAACTCAGGATGGTGAGTTAGTGGCGGGACAGGTCGGTATCTCGTACCGCCCAATCCATCGGGCGGGGGTTCGTCTATTGGAAAGTCATTTCATCCCCTTAGCAAACCTATCCAAATCGTCCCGGTGAATCAACAATT
>JAKJEP010000479.1 GCA_022705365.1 Planctomycetota bacterium
CAGGCCCGTTTCCCCGCTGATCGGCCGGGCCTGCATCCCGCTGATTTTGAAGCCGTTATACTGGGCCGGATTGTGACTGGCGGTCGTCTGCACCCCCCCGCAGGTGTCCAGATGGTTGATCGCAAAATAAATCTGCGGCGTATCGATCATGCCGATGTCGATGACATTGGCCCCGGAAGCAGTCATCCCCTGAATCAGCGCTGCGGACACCGACGGGCTGTGCCGCCGCATATCCCGGCCCACCACCACCGACTGGGTATTGGCCGAACCGCGCTCATACCCGCGCAGCAGCGAACGAAGAAACTGCGCCGCGGCATGCCCGATCTTCCAGGCAGCCTCCTCATCCAGTTGGTCCGGATACACGCCCCGAATATCATACGCCTTAAAAATTGATAGATCCATAATCAGCGAATCTCCTGTCACATGACAAATCTCGGTTTTCTGTCTCTCGTATTGACGGAACCGCCCAAAGTCGATTTCGTCATCCCAAAACTCACTCTGGCTCCCCACGAACAAGGGGCCTAAGAGCTTTTGACGCTGGCGTCATTATTGGAACGGATTCTCTTCATCATCCTCTGGATGGGGCGGCTCCCCCTCTGCCTCGCACTCCTCATCTTCCTGGTATTTCCAGCTATCAGCGTCTTCCATCTCGTCCATTTCCCGCTTCATATACTGAAACATCTGTTCCTGCATAGGCGCCAGCTTCTGGTACCAGCGTAAGGTTGCCTGGTACGATTGCAGCAGGGCGTCCAGCCGCACCAGTTGCCACTTCTCCAGACAGGCCGGCTCCTTGATGGTGCTGAACGGATCGCACCGCAGCATGATCCGCCCCAGCTGATCCCGCGAAAAAAATTCACAATCTTTGCATTGGTTCATAGCCTCACTCCGTAGCTCACGAAAACCTACCGGTTTTTCTCTATGCTACGGTATGGCCCATCACAAATCAAGGGCCAGCCCGCATATCTCACGGGGTTTTGGCAAAAAGACCGCTGAAAACCGAAAACCTGCGAGATATGTTGGCTTGAATTGGGAAATCTACCTAGCAAAAAAGGCAGGCCCTTGCACCTGCCTTTTCTAAAATAGAGGAAAAGGATTTACCTGAAAGGAAAATCTATTCGATGGGGTGCTCTTCGAGAAGCCGGTCGAGAGCGGCCGATAGATTTCCTTCTACATCATAGGTTCCATTGGCCAACGCCTCGCGAATGGCATTGACTTTCTCGGTCCGAATCTCCGGCATCATCGCAATCTCATTCATAAATCGAGCCATTTGCGAGATTTCCACGCTATCCTGACTCTCCGCCACCTTTTTCGCAGGCTGCGCACTGCCGGTGGTCTGCGGCGACTGATTCGTTACCGCGCTGGGACCGGAATAACCATTAATTCCTTGAATGTTGCTCATACTCACCTTTTTTACCCTTTGTTTAATTCTGCTTTAAACATTCTACCCCGAAACACGTTTTTTTCAACCACAACATATAGTAACCTAAGGCTTATTGTTTACCCTTCAATTTCGCCTTACATGACTCTTATCGACGCAGGGGGAAAAGAAACTTGAGAAAATCCCACCGAAACCCAAAGGATTGAAAAAAACTGTTATTAGCCCAGTAAATCGCCCCAAATCCCGGTTATAAGACGTTAAAATCGGAATAACTTTTCCAGTTTCCAACCGCCGGTTTTATCAAATCTTTCCATCTTACCCATCTTAACAAAATTTTAGGACCTATAAATAGAACCACAATATATAGATATGAAAAAAATTAGGAAAAATCCGGTTTTTATGCTGTAAGTAAAACCGTTGCGTGACCTGTTACTCAGCGCTATAATAATTTTGTGGAAACACTCCCAAACGGATTTTGATTACCTGACGAAATGATGATTTATGGCAAAAAAAGATTATTACGAAATTTTAGGTGTTCCCCGCGAAGCCTCGCTGGACCAGATTAAAAAGGCCTACCGCAAACTGGCCCGTAAATACCACCCCGACACCGCCGGCAATAACCCCCAGGCGGTGGAAAAATTTAAGGAAATCCAGCAGGCATATGAAGTTCTGAGCGATACCCAGAAACGCCAAACCTATGACCGCTTCGGTCATGCAGGGGAACCGATGTATAGCCAGGCTGGCCCGGGCGCTTCCGGTTGGCCGGGAGGCACAGGCCAGAGCTACCACTGGAGTTCCCAGCCGGGACCGGATGGCATTCATTTTGATGTTTCGGATATTTTCGGTGGGGGCGGCGGAGGAGGAGGCTTGGATGAAATCTTCGAGCAGTTTCGCCGGGGCCGCGGCAGCCGCAGAACCTACCAGGATCGATCCGTCCCGCGGGGCCAGGACCTGGAACATAATTTGATGGTGAGTTTCGAGGAATCCATCCACGGCGCTACCCGCGATATCGTTACTACGATTATGGAACCGGATGGGCGCCACCGGCAGG
>JAKJEP010000047.1 GCA_022705365.1 Planctomycetota bacterium
CCCAGTCGACCAGGCCGCCCACCCAATGCGGGGCCACATCGCTGGCAAAGGCGGCCACGCGGCCCCTGCCATAGTCTCCCAGAACCAGCAGGGGAGCCGTTTCTTTCTCGGTAAAATGATATTGGCCGCCGGTGCGACGCACCTGAAAGGGCCGCAGGGAAAGCAGGGTCCGGCTGTCTTCTTTGGCACGGAAAATATTATATCCGCCGACGCCCGTTACCTCTTCTTCGAACGGCAACCCCTCCAGAATCGGATGGTCCATATTTTTTTCAATCAGGCAAGGGCTGGAGCTGTTGACGCGATCGTCGCCATCCTGCATAACTACCGGCAAAACCTCTTTAAGCGGCGTGTGGGTATATCCCCCGCCCAGGCCGGAAAACGATTCCCAGCCGCCGATCATAAGCAGGCCCAGGCCATTCTGTACTTTTTGGGCAAGAATCTGCAACTGGTCCCCCGTAAAGTTTCCTGCCGGATAATCGCTGAGAACGATGGCTCTATAGTCGCGTGACAGCCAGCCGCTATCAAATTTTTCAGACGATGAAACATAATCAAAGCCGATCTGGTAATGGGTCATGACACCCGCCAGATAGCTGGCCGCTTCCCGCAGGCCGGTATCGCCAAGGTACAGAACGGATTTACTCATGTAGTTTCCTCAGCGGATATAATGGATGGACTGTTTGACTTCAAACTGGTTGCGGTACCGGACAGGCTGGTACAAGCTGAAGCGCAGGGCGCGCAGATATTCTTCCGGACCGGTTTTCCGGACAATATCGATCAAGGCCCCGATCTGTTTTTGCGATTGAAAGGCGGCAATTCCTTCCAGTTTCCTTTCCAGATAGGATAAGGGGGCACGCATCCGCAGTTTGGGGGGTTCCGGGAAATCGCAGTAAACTCCCATCTCATGGACATAGGGAACTCTTTCGAGGGCCGGTCCCAATTCCGGCCAGATGTTGCCGGAGGCATGGAACAGACTAATCAGCAGTTCGGCATGGGAGATTTGGTGATCCGGATGCAGATCATTGGAGGTCGGCAGGAAACACTGGGTCGGCCGGATCTTCCGCAGGTAATAGGTAAAGGTGTTCTGTAAGCCGCTATACCCTTCAATCGCACAGATATCGGTGGGACCGGCCACCTTCCTACCGCAGGAGTTCACCAGCTGGCAGTCGGGGTAACCGACCCAGATGATATTCTCTTTCGGTATCCCCAGACTCTGGTAGCAGGCATAGGCTTCCGCATAACGGATTTGCGAGATGGTATCCTTTTCTTCGGGACTGCAATACCCCATGCTGCCGTCGGTGACAATCAGAATATAAATCTTTACTCCTTCCCGCTGCGCCAACTGCAAGAGCAACCCGCCGCCCAGCACCACATCGTCATCGTGCGGACTGATAAAGAGAAAACATTCCTTATCTCCCTGCCAGTGCCGCGAAACGCTGGCCAGCGTGGTTCCCACCCGCCTTTCGTCGCCCACCAGCCGGACAAATTCAAATTCGCTTTCCATGCCATTGCTTTCCATATATTTCCTTTCTAATTTTTTTATTCTCATATACCGATTTTTAACCGCCAATCTTGGTGGATATTCTTCTTGACGTCCATAGACAGAAGTGACAAAATGATGGATAAAAGTAACATCGGAACTTGGGTTGGCAAACGCGGATATGCAAAAACATACCCCGAAAAAGGATGATCTCGGCAGCAAATACCCCCAGGCCCTGGAAGGCAGTATTCAGCAGGGGAAATATTTTTTCTTCGAGACGGGGCCGGATTGCAACAAGGAACTGGCGATTGTTTTTGGCGGTTTTGAAATCTGTTCCCCGGATTTTGAGATCAAGCGCAGTACCTATCCGTATTACATCCTTGAATATGTCACCAAGGGCAAATGCTCTCTGGAAATCAACCATGTCCGGTATCCATTGAAAAAAGGAACCCTGGGCGGTTTTACGCCGGGAGTATCCCATCATTATAAATGTGACCCCCAGCATCCGATGGAGCATATTTTTGTCGCCTTTATCGGCTCGGAGGCGGGGGAGTTGTTTCAAAAATGCTCGCTGGACAGCCGGGGAGTAATCGAGCTGGCCAATCCGGGGGAAACGTTTTTTCTGATGGAGCAGATTTTGAAAAAGGGGCTGGAAAAAACGGAATTTTCCCAGCCGCTCTGCTGCCATTATCTCCGCGCCCTGCTGCTGGAACAGGCCTGCCGGCTGGCATCCTCCGGTCCTTCCACTTCGCTGGCCATGGCCACGTACCGGGAGTGCAAACGATATATCGATGGCCATTTTTCCCGGCTCTACTCTCCCCGCCGGGTCGCCGATGCCTGCGGGATTAACGTCCGCTATCTGGCCCGGCTGTTCCGGCAGTTCGACGAGATAACGCCCCAGGAGTATATTATGCGCTTGAAGCTGAACAAGGCCGCCAGTTTACTGCTGACCTCCAGCCGGCCGGTGCATGAAGTCGCCGCCCAGGTTGGTTTCGAGGATCCGTATCATTTTTCGCGGAATTTTAAAAAATTCCACGGACTTTCCCCTAGAAATTACCGCCTGGCACATATATAACTCTTTTAAATTTAGTAACTTAATTGCCAACACAGTTTTTGAAAGATAGATTTTTATAATAGATTAACCTTGACAAATATCCTAACTAATAGTATAGTTATACTGGCATGATAACAAAACAAGACGTAAGAGAGTTTATTGAATCGCCTGGATTTACTCAGCTTGTCAGGACTGGGAAAATCAGTGATACGACTTTGAAACAACTGCAAATAGATATAATAAACGGTTACGGTGAAATAATACCCGAAACCGGCGGCTATCAGAAAATTCGTTGTGGCGGAGAAGGACGCGGCAAGCGTGGTGGATGGCGAGTCGTATTTGCTGACTACCCGGCATATCAGGTATCCGTAATTGTGTTTGCCTACCCAAAAAATACCAAAGAAAACCTGACACGCATAGAGCAACAGCAGTTGAAGAAAACAAAACAATCGCTGGACAGAGAGGTAAGGGATCGTTATGAAAGTAAAAATAAAACCGAAAAATAGTAAAAACGAGTTTTTTGATGGAATTCTCACCGGCACAAAGGATGTGATTGCCGGTCTGCGTGGCCAAAGAAAACTGACTTGCAGAAAGGTAACACTGCCTTCTCCGCCAACGCCAATGTCCGCGGGGGTAGTTATCAATTTACGTAAGAAATTCAATGTATCTC
This sequence comes from Planctomycetota bacterium, assembly GCA_022705365.1. GTDB lineage: Bacteria > Planctomycetota > Phycisphaerae > Sedimentisphaerales > SM23-30 > JAKJEP01. Next base: position 3,202 of record JAKJEP010000047.1, read on the forward strand.
AGCGGCTATTTGCTGCTATGCTTAATGTTTCGATCAAAACCATTCAATCATGGGAACAGGGACTATCAGAGCCGACCAGCTCTACGTTACGGCTGTTAGAAATCATGCAGAAACACCCGGACATTGTCAAAAAAGATTTTATGGGAGTCGCTTAATTGTAGAATACTCGGAACCGCTAAAAATATAAAGAAATTATAGTGTGGAAACAATCGTGGATGGTAAAACCCTGAATGAGCTGGTCTGGAGTTTTCGGGCTTCCCGGCTTTTGCAGGTGGTGATCAAGCTGGAGATATTTACCCTGCTGGCGAAGAAGCCGCTGCCCCTGGAAGAAATTGCCCGGCATTGCGATACCAAACCGGATATGACGGAAAAGGCACTCATTGCCTGTACCGCGCTGGGGCTTTTGGAGAAGCAGGGAAAGGTGTATCGGAATTCCGCTTTTTCCGATACGTATCTGGTCCGCGGCCGGGAACTGTTTCAGGGGGATATTATCGCCCATTCCGAATCGACCTGGAATTTCTGGAATACGCTGGAGGAGGAGCTGCGCCGGGAAAAAGCCCCCGCGGCTTCCGCCCGGCAGCAGCATCGCAATTTTATTCTGGGCATGAAAAATATCGCCCAATCCGGCCGGCTGGGGCTGATTCTGGATAAAATCGACCTCTCCTCCCGCCGGCAGTTGTTCGATCTGGGGGGCGGTCCCGGCTCCTACTCCATCGCCTTTTGCCGCCAATTCCACCGGCTGAAAGCCATCCTCTTTGACCTGCCGGAAACCATCGCCATCGCCAAAGAGAACATTACGGAAAATGGCATGGAAGACCGGATCACTTTACGGGCAGGAAACTGGGATACGGATGACTTTGGCCGGGGCCACGATGTATTTCTGGCCTCCAATGTAATGCACGGGCCGGCCAGCGGGGCGGAGGGGAAACTGGCCAAGGCCTGGAAATCCATGACCGCAGGCGGCCTGCTGCTGATCCAGGAATTTTTGCTCAACGACGAAAAAACCGGCCCGCTGATCCCCGCCTTATTCAACATCATGGTCGGGGCCTTTTCTCAATCCGAACTTTTTACCGTCATCCGTCAGGCCGGCTTTGTTAATCCGCAAAGTATCGCCGTATCCGAAGACCATAGCGCCGCGTGGATTACCGCGGAAAAACCATAAACCGGGAGACTTTCACCCATGACATCCGAGGCCATCCACTTAGCGAATGTATCCCTGACCGTCGAGGGCAGATGTCTGCTTCGGGATATTAATCTTTCGGTGCAGCAGGGGCAATGCTGCGCCGTCATCGGCCCCAACGGCGCCGGCAAGTCGTCTCTGATTGCCATCATCACCGGGTATCTCTGGCCGACCCAGGGCACCGTGCGGGTTTTGGGGCATACGTTCGGGCAGGTGGAGCTGGGGCAGGTCCGCGAAAAAATCGGGCTGATCGCCCCGTCCCGTGTCCCTGAATTTGAAAGCGAAATGGCCGTCCGGACCCTGGTAGCCACGGGCTTGTTCGGCACCATCGTACTGCCCGAATACAAAACGGTTCCTCCCGCCGGCTGGCAGCGCGTGGACCGGGAAATCGCCGCCTTAAACCTTGCGGACAAATCGTTCCAGCCGTTTGGAAAATTATCGACCGGGGAACAGATGCGGGTCCTGATCGCCCGGGCCATGGTTTCCCAGCCGAGCCTGATGATTCTCGACGAACCGACCGCCGGCCTCGATATGGGCGCCCGGGTCGGCATCCTTCACGCGCTGGAAAAACTACTGACTCGCCCCCACCCCGCCGGCCCTGCTGGTTGTTTCCCATCATCTGGATGAGCTTCCCTATCCCATTGACCACATTCTTCTCCTGAAAAACGGCGCCATGGTAGCCCAGGGCAGCCCGGCGGAAACCCTGACCTCCCATCGGTTATCCGAAACCTTCGATTGCCAGGTAGAGATTATTCGGCTGGACGGCCGCTTTTATGCCCGCGCCCTGCCGCCGGAGTGGAAGATATAAAATTGTCACCAGTGGTTATAGCGCACCTTCGAGCGGTCGAAGCGGTTTCTCGTCTTTTTTTCCTCCGCCGGATACCCTACCGCGATCAGGGTTATAGGAAGAACCAGCTCCGGCAATCCGATGAGTTGGCTGATCGCTTCGATCCGCTCCTGCCGGGGATAGATCCCCAGCCACACCGCTCCCAGCCCCAGGGCATGGGCCGCCAGCAGAATATTTTCCGTGGCGGCCGAGCAATTCTGCGATAAGAAGCCGTCGATCGGCTCCGCCTCCCGGTCCCCGCACACCAGAATCGCCAGCGGCGCTTCCGGCAGCATGGCCGCATACGGATGAAACCCGGCAATCGCATCCAGAATCGGACGCTCGTTGATGACCAGAAAATACCAGGGCTTCATATTCCTGGCTGTGGGCGCACTCATCCCCGCCTCCAGCAACTGGTGCACCACTTCCTCCGGAATCGCCCGGTCCTGGTATTTCCGGATACTGCGCCGCGATAAAATGGCTTCCAGGGCTTCCATAACCATCACCTCCGCAAAATAGGGAATTCTTCCTTTATTCGGAAAGCATTTTTGCCGACTGAATCAGGACCGGCTCGACGGGCACATCGCCATGCGGGCCATGATTGCCCGTCTTTACCTTCGCAATCGCGTCCACCGCTTCCATACCCTTGATGACCTTGCCGAACACCGCATAGCCGGGATTGCCCGGGGCATAATTCAGAAAATCGTTATTCTTGAGGTTGATAAAAAACTGGCAGGTGGCGCTGTTGGGATTGTTCGTCCGGGCCATGGCAATCGTCCCGCGGTCATTCTTTAGTCCATTTGCGGCTTCATTGACAATCGGCTTGCCGCTGCTTTTCTGCTGCATCTTTGGGGTAAATCCGCCGCCCTGAATCATGAAATCCGGTATCACCCGGTGAAAAATCGTCTCGCCTTGGCCGTCTTTCCCATCGAAAAAACCGGCCTTGACATACTGCACAAAATTCGCCGCCGTCACCGGGGCCGCCTGGCCGTCCAGTTCAATCACGATTTCCCCCATTGTGGTCTCCAAGGCCACCTGCGGTTTAGAATTTGCTTTGTCCGTTTTCACTGCTTGCTCCTGTATGGGTTTGACAATATCCTGGTTATCTACTACGTTTTTTCCCTTGTAACAGCCGATCAGCCCTGTTGCACCCAGCAGACAGCAAAGCAGGATGGCCTTTTTGATTCCATATTTCTTACTCATACCATTTTCTCCGGATTACACTTTTCCGCCTTATACCAATTTTTTTCTCAAAATCAATCCCCGGCTGCGAAAAATGGAAATATTTTGACGAATCCGGCAAAAGCGGGTATAGTTTCTCCCACTTCTTTCTGATGGAACGTATCTACGAAAAGTAAGGAGCTTTTGTGTCACAATCACTACCATCCGGTTTGGCATGTTCGGGGAAATCCCCAAAAAACCTGAGCCGATACCTTCCTGTCTTCTGGGTGGCCTGGCTGGGCGTGGGGGCATGTCCGGCATATGGGAATGCCGCCGGGGATGAAATTGGGCCAGTCTTGCAGCAGTCGATAATCTGGATCGAGGAAAAACCTGTTCTCCAGCAGGTCTATTGCGTTTTCCGGCGGGAATTCGATCTGCCCCAAAAGCCCACCCAGGCCCAATTGCATCTTTTTGCCGACTCCAGATATATCTTGTGGATTAACGGCGTTTATGTAGATCGCGGACCCTGCCGGTTCGATTCTCGCTATCCGGAATACGATACGCTGGATATTCAGAAGTTTTTGCAGCCCGGCCCCAACGCCATTGCAGTCCTGGTGCACAATTATTCCGGCGCGGTCAACGGCCGGATGATGAATCACCTGCCCGGTTTCACCGCCCGGCTCGACATCGCAGATTCCGATGGTAAAATTACCACGATTACTACCGATGAAGCCTGGCGGGCCAACGACAAAACCCGTTTTGGCCTCTCCCCCGAAATTCCCGACCTCCTGCCGGGCAAACATATGTGGAGCAGTATCGCCGATAACATCGACGCCCGAAAAGATACCGGTGACTGGAGCAGCCCCGGTTTCGATGATTCCCAATGGACCCAGCCATACCCAATCGACGGCTCGCTCTGGGGCCTTCTCAAACCCCGTTCCATTCCTTTGTTGCGCGAGCTGGAAGTAACGCCATTAGAGATCATTGAACTTACAAATAAGACACAAACTGCACCTCATTGGATCTGGTACAAAGAGAAGGATTTCCCCGCCCAGAAAGAGCCGCGCTGGGCAGCGCCGGAAGGCGAACGGTTCTTCCGCCGAACCTTTGAACTGCCGCAAGATATCACCCGCCTTACCGTTTATGCTACCGCGGATAATGAATTCGACTGTTACTTCAACGGACAAAAAGTTGGCGAAAATCACCAATCCGGCTTCAGTTCCTGGACCGCCCTGCAAATCCTGGATGCCACCTCGCTTTGCCGCCCGGGTAACAATACCATCGCCGTCAGCGCCAGCAATAAGCATTATGGTGATATTTCGCCTCCTGCCGGCCTGCTGGTGATTATCGAATGGCAGGCAAACGGCCAATCAGGTTATCTCCTTTCGGATGCCGACTGGAAAAGTAGCGACCAGCTCGAACCCGGCTGGGAAGCGCCTTCCCATGACGATTCCGCCTGGCCTGCCGCCCTGGCCCTGTGCCCCTATTCGCAAGGCCCCTGGCAAAGCAATATCAACAACTTCCCTTCGTTTAGTACAACATCTTCTCCATCGCCCCGGCTTCCCCTCACCCTGCGAAGCGGCCAAACCCTCGTCCTCGACGCCGGGGAATTTACCCAGGCTTATTCCGTTCTGGACTTCGAGGCGGAAGAAGGCAGCCTACTGGAACTGAACTATGCCCAGACCTATTACAGCAGCGGCCGCCAGCCTGTTTCCGCCTGGAACATGCCCAACCGGTATATTGCCCGCGCCGGCCGCCAGGAATATCGCAGCGGCGACACCTTCGGTTTCAAGTACCTCGTGATCGAGGTCCTCTCCGGTTCGATCCAACTGCACAATGTCCAAATTATAAACCGTCTCTATCCGTTTGATCTGATCGGGCAATTTACCTGTAATGACGAAATGCTCAATACTCTGTGGCAAAATTCGATGCGTACTGTGCTGCTTTGTTCCGAGGACGCCTATGTCGATTGTGCCACTCGGGAACGAGTCGAATGGCTGGGGGATGGGGTCTCGGATGAATACCCGATTACCCGCGTTGCATTTGCCGGACCCGGTGCGGATGGCAAACCGCGGTATGGCGACCCGCGTCTGATCCGGAACATGCTCCGTCATATCGGACAAAGCTCCCAGCCGGATGGCCGGGTCCGGGCCAATTATCCCAATGATTACTGGGATGTCCATAGCTATATCGAGGATTATGCGTGTTTGTGGATGCAGGGAATCCGAACCTATTATGACACCACCGGCGATCTGGAATTGTCGCGGGAACTGTGGCCGGCCATCACGAAACAGTTACAATGGTTTCTGGACCAGAAAACCCCCAACGGCCTGGTCAACGCCCGTGAATTTGTCTTTCACGGAAATCCGCTGGTTTATCAGGTTTGCGAGGGCGTAACGCTGAATGCCGCGATTTATAAGGCCTTCCACGATATGGCGGCAATGGCGAAACTACTGGGCCGGAACGATCAACACCACCAATATGCTGCTGAGGCGGCTGCCTTATCCGAAGCGGTCAACGAGCATTTATGGGATGAACAAAGCGGTTCGTACTATGGCGCGATCCAAAACGGCAAGAAAACACCGCCCACCGCTCATGGTGCTGTGATGGCTTTGTATTTCGGCATCGTCCCGGAAGATCGCTGGGAGCGGGTGAATCAATGGCTGCTGGCGAATTATACCCGGGAAGATTTTTCTCCCTATGTGCATCGGTATCTGTTTGAGGTGCTCTATCAGATGAACAATCCGGAAGTGGATCAACTGGTATTGGATTTGATCCGGCAGCGCTGGGCGGGCATGGTCAACTACGAAACGAAAACGGTATGGGAGGCATTTGGTCCGCACGAACCCTGCCACAATATGGGCGCTCCGCCCGCTTATTTCCTTAGTGCCTATGTGCTGGGTGTGCGGGTGGAACAGCCCGTCACCCAAAAGCGGATCGTGATCGAACCGCGCCTGGGCGACCTCACTTTCGCCAAAGGCATCGTAGTAACAGAATTCGGCCCGGTACCGATAACCGCCGACGTCTCTATCCCCCGCCTGGCCGAGACTCCCACACTGACCCTGAATGAAAAAGTCATTGTCGAAAATGGCAAACTAAAGGATAATACGGTCAAAATGGATCTAAAGGATATTCGGTTTCAACTAGATTCGGGAATCTACACCGGAGAACTAAAATGAAAACACGACTTCTGTTTCTTTTGTTGGGCATGGTCGTTCTTAATCACTTTGCCTTCGCCGAGTCTGCCAAAATCAAACAGTTGGTCCGGGAATTTGACTGTACGCAGGAATATCCGGTGGAAACCTACTTCGGCCACGGCAATATCCAGGTGGTGGAATCGCCCGCCGGCCGTTACCGCGAAGCGGAAGGCAGGCCGCTCTCCCGCTTCGGCTACCGGTTTCAGGTTGAGAACATCGGGCGGCCGCACCTGGCTGTTGTCCGCTATCCCGATGACAAGCGCCGGTACATGTGCATGATGGACGGTACCAGCTATGACCTGACAGTCGGCATTTTCACCGGCGTCAACCAGCCCCTTTCCGGCGGGATGCTGGAACTCCAACGCATCTTCTGGCCCCGCTGGAACGATTGCAGTATTGTCTTTATGACCTGGAGCGATGGGGAGCCGGCCGCCGTCGCCGATATCAAAATCTACGAACTCGAAGACCTGCCGCCGATGGACATTCCCGCCTCGCCCGCCGCCAGTCCCCGTCGCGATTTCGGCATCCAGTTTGAAGACCCCTGCGGCAAATGCGGCAGTGTCGGGGCCTATACCCACGAAGAATGGGTCGAACGAATGATCTCCTACATGAAGCACACCGGCCAGAGGCTGCTTACCTATCCCGTCATCTGGTATCATCACCCGCTCTATCCTTCCGATATCGAACCCTGCGGCGACTTCGGCTGGGTGTCTGCCCCGGACCGCCAGTATTATAATCCCTGGACCACGCAGCCGGCCGATTGGGTGGCGCAGACCCTCCAGAGGTTCAGCGAGGAAGGGCTGGAGTTCCAGGCTTCCATGACCCTGCTGCGGCTGGGCAGCCTCATGCAGAACATGAACATTGACCTGGACTCCATCAAGGCCGGCGCCGACACCTACAACAATATGCTCAGCAACGACCAGGTCCAGAGCAGCACGATGGACTGGACCCCGATCTACAATGTTCTCAACCTCCAGAAAAGTGCTGAGGGCCGCCTGGAGGGCAATGCCTATGGAGAACGTGCCGGCCCGTTCGGCAAAGGCGTGATGTTCAATCCTCTGCATCCGACCGTGCAGAAGGCGATTTTGGCCGTTACCAGCGAAATCGCCAACCGCTACAGCAAGTATCCCGCCTTCAAAGGGATCGCCGTCAACATGTGGCACGCGACTATTACCTGGTTCTTCTCGCTCAACGCCGGCTATGACGATTACACCGCCGCCCTCTTCCAGCAGGAGACCGGCATCGAAATCCCCGTCGATACCCAGGCGCCCGACCGTTTCTCGAAACGGTATGAATTTCTGGTCAACAACCATCTGGAAAAATGGATCGAATGGCGCTGCCTCAAAATCCGCGACCTCTTCCGGCGGATGCGTGACATCGTGGTGGCTGCCCGACCGGATTTACGCTTAACGATTACCATGTGGACCGAAACAACGATACCCGGCTGGGTGGGCATTGCCAACAGCCCCACCCATCAGCTCTACGCCCGCAAAACCACCTATGACCTGTACCGGGAAGGAGGCTTCGACATCAACCTCTACCGGAACGAACCCGGTATTGAGGTCGATCTCTCCTTTGTGCAGGCCCGTGACCGCGACGGCTGGGGCACCGCCGGCGTCAATACTCCGCTGGAAAGTTCCTGTATGTTCCGCGACCACGATTTTCTTGACAGCAAAACGCTCGATGCTATCACAGCCCTGCCGACTTCCGGTGCGTACATCTTTGATTGCTGGGTCGAAGCCTGGGGCGACCACAAATGGTATCCCTGCGCGCCCGATGATCCGCAGGCCAAGCAATTCGCAGTACTCTGCGGCAAACCGGCGGAGGGCAACTTCCACATGAACTCCACCTACCCCAAAGACGGCTTCTGGTGGGATTATCAGTTGCGAATCACCTCTCCCTTTCAGGCAGGGCCTCACTATATGGAACACGCCGCCCATGCCCTGGCCCAACTCGATGCCTGCCAGATTACTCGCGGCGGCCTTTACCTGGATTCCGCCCATACGGATGAAATTCAAAGTTTCGCCCGTGCGTATCAGACACTGCCTGCTCAAAAATTCCAGACGGTCGGCACTTCCACCGATCCCGTCGCGGTTCGCACCCTGCCGGCTGACGGCAAACGTTATCTGTATCTGGTGAACCGGGAATACTATCCCGCCGAAGTGGAGTTACAGCATACCGGCATAACTGACCCGGTAATCAATCTGGCCACCAATGAAACGCTGAAAGTTCCCGCCCCATGGCGCATCCTCGTCGGCCCCTATAGCCTGCAAACCTTCGCTCTTTCGCCCGATGCGAAGATTACCGGTTTCACTGCCGCGCCGCCCCAGGATATCGCTGATGCTTTGCAAAAGCAGGCGGCGGAGACCCTCGATAAAATTCGCCAAATGCAGGCTGCTGATATCCCGCTGCCTGCCGGCACTGATCAATTGGCAGCCGCAATAAAAACCGCGATGGAGAAAAATCAGCTTGCCTGGCTGCGGCGGGCCTTAAACAGCTACATCATCCGCAAGGCCGATCTGATCTGGCAGTCCGCCCCAAAACCAAAGGACAAACAGAATTAACTGTTTGTCCTTTTGGCACTCTCAGATGCAAAACCTGGTGTTATCGGGTTTATTGAATCGTGTTATAGATTTTTTCGACGGCCTTTTGGGCATCCTTCCGCACCGAGCCGGACGGATCATTGTATTTGGCCATCTCCAGGAACGGCAGGCTCGCCCGGTCGCCCAGCTTGCCCAGGCTTTCCGCTGCTTCTTCCCGCACATCATCAAAGGAATCATTGATCATGGTGTTAATCAAAGCAGCCACCGACTGGGTTCCCCGATAATCATCGAGTTTATCAGCCGCTTTTTTGCGGACATCCGACGTGCCCAGCCGCAGATCCTGCAGATATACTCCCAGCTTTTCCTGCCCGTAGTTCATGGGCGGCATGGCAGGGCTGACATATAACTTGTCTGCACCCTCGGCATTCCGGATTTCATCGGCGGACTTGCCGGACCGCTCCCGGACCAGTTCATCGCCATCCAGGCTAGCGCTTCGCACCAAAAATTCATAGGCGGCCGGGTCTTTGATCTCTCCCAGGCTCTTGGCGGCAGCTTCCCGCACTTCCGCGCTGGAATCGTTTATCAGGACATCGATTAAAACCGCCGTCGCTGACACATTGTTGAATTCCGCCAGATCCCGGGCGGCCCGTCGCCGCAAATCCGTGGTTTCATGCAGAACCTTGTCTATAAGCTGTTCCTGCCGGGAGACCTGGACCACGGTAGTTCCGGTTTCGACAATGGCCGGTTCCTGTACAATCACAGCCGGTCTTTCCACGATTACCGGCGGAACCGGGGCAGCGACATAAACCCGGCGATGGTAATAATACGGCCAGTGATGGTAGTAAACCCGCCGAGGGGTATAATGATAGACAGGCCGCGGATAGGGAGCGGGCCGGTAATAGGGCCGGCTGGAGCCAATATGGACACTTACCCGGGTATCATGCCGGGACCCGCGATCTCGGGAGGGACCGCCGCGGCGGCCATCGGCCAAAACATCTGATCCTAGCGTAAATATCGATAAAACAAGAACTAATAAACTTTTTGTATTCATCGTACACCTCTTTTTCGTTAAAAACTCGTTCAACTACTCCTATTTTATCAAAAGTTGATTATAAATATCATTCATTTTTTCGATTTCAAGTTCATTCTATCGGGTAAGACACAAGAAATTTGCCCTGGTTAACCCGCATATTTCACAGGCTTTCGATTTTCAGCGGTCTTTTTGTCCGTCTTCTTCGTTCTCGTCTTTATCTGTCCTCGACATATAGACTTATATGTTTGCGGAAGATAGCTCCTGCGGCCTCGAAGGCGGCCAAAAATTCGTGCTGAAAAACAGACTGTCGTTGATGGTGAAACGTTAAAAAGCATGTAAGACACGCTAAATAAAGGAGTTAGAAGTATATGCGTCAAAATCCCGTGAAATCTGCGGATTAAACCTTTTTCTCGACGTCAGCGGATTTTATGCCTATGATGGCGGCATGATGAAATCAACAATATGGATTGGCTGTCTGGTCATGGCCGTTCTGATTGTTTGGGTTATTTATTATTATCGCAAGCGCCGCCAGATGCTGGCGGGGCTGGCTTTACGGCTCCAAATGCGATTCAGCAGCGGGGATACTTTGGATCTGCTGGCACGGCTGGCCGATTGCTATCTCATGCAGTTCGGCCATTCCCGGCGAATTCTTAACATCCTGACAAGCAGAAGGGAGGAAAGGACGGTCTTCGCCTTCGATTATCGCTACGAAACCGGTTCCGGGCAGGATCGTACACTTCACCACTATAGCGTCATAGCCTGGCAGCAAAAGGTCTCTCTGCCATCCGTTATCGCACTGGCAGATCAGCCTTTTTTACCACTGGGAAAGTTCCGCAGTTTTTCTCCCATGCCGACTGGGGATACGAAATTTGATGAAGCTTTTACCCTCTACACGGATAACGCCCCTGCCGTCCAAAAACTGCTGACCCGCGACATACAGAAAATCCTTTTGGATTGCGGCCTGATAAACTGGCAATGGCAGGATCAATGGACTATTTTCTATACCCAATCCGTATTATCCGCCCTGCAAATCGCTCGCCTTATCCATCGCGGTTCGCATTGCTGCCGGCTCATCGCGGACGCAAAAAATATTGATGCACCAGTGCCGCCAGAATCCACGCAATCGAACTGACTCCCAGCACCCACCCCAGCGACATTCCTTTGCGAAAACACATATAGGCCGAACCGAAAAACACTATAGACGGCAGAATCCCCCAAACCGCTCCCAGCGTATATTGACTCATACGTACCGGATTC
>JAKJEP010000480.1 GCA_022705365.1 Planctomycetota bacterium
GTCGCGAATGAGGAGGGTGTTGATGACGAACTTGCCGGTTCCGTGTTCATAGACAGCCAGTTCCAGGCCGGATTTATAGCCGCTGGAGGTGCTGATGGCACCAGCCACCGCCTCAGCGGGGGCGTCCAGACCGGACCAGGCATGATCGGGTATGATTTCACGGAAGTATATGTTGTCCATGATGCCGCCGCTGGGCATATGGGCAAAGATCGGGTGGTCCTTGACCCAGTCATCTTTGGGAAAGACCCAGCCGCCCGACAGGTCGGCTATGGTCCCTTTATTCGCCAAAGGAAAATAGGCTAGAGAATCGATACCATCTGAAAATACTTCCCGGCAGAGGAAAATAGCTACCGAACCATTTTCAATCCGGCTCATGAGGTCGCTAAATGTCGTCGTCCCGCCCGGCTGGGGAACCTGATTGCCCACCAGAATGATTTCCGGCAGCGACTGCCAGGTACCATCGAACAGACGGACGGGAACTCCATGAGTTTGCAGCCAGGTTAAAAGCTGGGTATCGTTTCCCCATAAGGTTACCGTCGTCTGGACGGGATCCATGGAGGCAGAATCGGTGACATAGAATACCGTATCGTCGCCGGCGGCGGGAATTTGCGAATCGGTAAAAGCGGCCGTCAGGCGATATTTACCGGTGGGCCAGTCGGCATTCGTGTCGGCGGTAAAGACGGGAAAGGCAAAAGGGGACTCGGAAGCACCGATATTCACCGTAACGTTCTGCTGCCAGACCACGGCATCGCTTTCATTGCGAATCTGTACCTGCGCCGGGTAGGAGCCGGCGGGCAAGGCGTCCTGATTGGAAAGAATGGCCTCCAGATGTACATTGGCGCCGCGGTAGAGATGTGCCGGCTCGGCAAAGAGGCACCAGCGCAGCGGGGACATGGCATCCGTGATGACGGCGGGCATCCCCGGCTTATCCTCGCGGAATTCGTTTAACAGACCGAGACCTGTCACAGCCTCGTCCGTGGTGCCGGTCAATAGATAGCCAACGATATTGGGATTGGCGCGCACGGCATTGATGCCAAGCTGGCGGGCCTGGGCCGATTTCAGCAGCGCCTGCTGGAAAAAGTTTTCATATTGCGTAAAAGTCCCGGCCAGCGACCATCGATCCCAATCGGCGATGAATTGATTCATCATGGATTGATACCCCGGCCCGTAGCCTTTGCCGATCGCGCCGGCCTGGGTGTAGAGATCGATCAGATGCGGCAGATGGAGGGCACCGCCTGTGCCATATTCCGACAGGAGCACATGCTGATTGACGCCGTTGAAGGTTCGCAATTCGTTGATGATGGCGGCGGTATGAGGAACGCGCCGGTAGGCATGCTGGTCGGAGAGCAGATCATCCCACCCGGAGGAGCCGGGGTTGCTGAGACTGCCGTAATAAACACCCGCTTCACAGGGTTTGGTCTCATAGGCAGTAAAGCTGTTCAGGTTCGGCGCTGCCCCCGGGGATAGATAACCATAGGTCCAGACGCCGCCGGGATTGCTGGTGGTGGAAAATTCTGTCGCCACATTATGGCTGCCGATGGTCAGGGCCACCGCCGTCGTATCACCGAACGGAATGGCATTCCCGATTCCAACCACGACATCGATGGTATCGCCCGCCTGTACCGAAAGGGTATGCGAAAAACTGGCGGTGTTGCCGCAGCCGTGCAAATTGAGATAACCGTCGTACAGGGAACTTTGATTATGAAAAATGTGAATGTCGGAAGTAGTTTGAGGGCTGGCAATCCCCGTAAACGCAGCGGAAAGAGCGTATGAACCGCCGGCTGGCGCGGTCCAGCGGACCACACCGTACTCCCCATCGTTGCCCGGATGCAGGGCAAACTGGCCCGGCGCCCAGGTACTGCCCTGGTGATAGACCGATTGAGCCGTCCCGTTATGCGTGGCGTTCGGCACGGACCGCCAGTCGATCTTCCAGGTGGACGGGCCTTCGCAGCCGCCCGGCACGAAACCGTCGAAACGGCCGCTGTTCAGCAGCACCATGCGGTGCTCATCGAGGGAGCGAACCAGCGGCAGACTGGCAACGGCATGATGAAAAAGCGGGGTGTCGCTCTTTTCGTTTAATAAACCCCACATGACCACCGACGGATGATTCCGGTCTCGCCGGATCATGCCGGAAATGGAACGGTTGAAACGCTCCTCCATATAGGGAGAATCCCCCAGCAGCCAGGCGAGATAGGTTTCCTCATAGGCCAAAAGTCCCAGTTCGTCACACAGATCCAATTGCCGCCGCGGCGCCATCCCCAGCGAAAGCCGGACGCAATTAAATCCCATCGCCTTGAGTTTACTAATATCCTGATCCAGCAAATCCGGAGGGTAAGGAGACCGCACGCCTACCCGGTTCCAGTTGGTAATCAGGGAGCCGCGCAGATAGATTCGCTTGCCGTTCAAGCGGAAATAACCGTTGTC
>JAKJEP010000481.1 GCA_022705365.1 Planctomycetota bacterium
CAGACCGGTCCCGACCATGATACCCATAATGCCGCCGTAGAGCGGGAATTGCAGAGCAATGCCGCCGCAGGATTTAATGCCGACGTTGACGGCATTGATATAATTAATCGGCTTTCCGTGCAGAATAACGCCCAGAATGAAGAAAATGAAAATGACGATATTGAGATTCAGATCCAGTCCCTTGGTGGAAAAATGCCAGATCAGATAGACCAGGCCCATGGCAGCAAAAATAAAATTGATCGTGTAACTGTGATCAATCCGCTGGGCCAGAGTCGGATTGGGCGGAACAGGAACGGATAGTGCTTCACTGGCAATTTCTTTGGCTTTTTGATCAGAAAGGGCAATGACTTCATCCTCCTTGGGATGCATAAGTTTAAAGAGGAAAGGAAGAGTAATAACCAGGATAATCACCGGCAAAAGATTAAATGCGGCAAAGAGCGTATTGGACACCGGAACGACCATGCCGGTCGCTTTCTCGATCAGATTCTGCGGATGTTTGGCGGTCGCAATCAGCAGAGGAATGGAACCGGACAGACCCTGATGCCAGATCGTGATGCCGACATAGCCCGCGGCAACCAGCAGCGGGAAATGAACCTTCCTGTTCCGCTTGGCGATTTCCATCGCCAGCAACACGCCGATGACCAAGCCGAAGCCCCAGTTGACCCAGAAGCTGACAGCCCCAATAAAAGTCACGATCATTATGGCTTTCCCCGGATTTTCCGCCTTATTGGCGATCCAGACAAGAATCTTCTGCACCGGCGGACTCAGGGCCAGCACATAACCCATGAGCAATACCAGAATCATTTGCATGGTAAAAGCAAGAATGCCGTAAATGCCGTTTCCCCAGGTTGTAATAACCTTCATAAAATCGGAATTCGTAAATATCAGGGCAAGAATACCCGTCAGAAATGTGAGTAGAATCGCAAACAGGTAGGCATCGGGAAGCAGATGTTTCAAAATAAAGGTAAAAAATGACGCTAATCTTCGTAACATAAAATACCTCCATTTATTATTTGAATTAGTTTGGCGCTTGCAAACCCTCCATTTTTACCCCCCGTTAACTTTATGTCCGGTTAATTTATTTTAAGCACCTCCTTCAAGAATTTTTGTCGATTTCAGTTTTTTGTTCCAGCAACCACCCCAGCCAATTACTTCAGAAACAGCACCGTCTCCGAACGCCCTGTAATCAGCTAGTGCGTTATAACTTACTTTATAATATTAAAATTGTCAAACTGGTAATATATAAATAAATACGATATATTACGAATGTAGAAACTTGTCTGGTAGTCCGTTAGTGTTTACTCCCAGCGGTTCTAAATATGACTGACTAAATAATAATAACATTTACAATCAGCGCATCCCCAGTGCTTTTTCACATTCCGCGATGAGGGATGTTTTTGCCGCACCCCGATCAATAAAATCCCAGGGCAGGATTTCGGAAAACTGTTTTGGCCGGTAAACATAAAAATCAGCATTTATATTGACTTCCCGGAGTGCTTGCGCCCAATTTCCATGCCGGCGGTGGACGGCCAGCAAAATTTCCCCCACCCGGCGGTCGCCCAACGCCAGTAACGCCTGCACGTAATTCCATTTCGGTACATCATGGATTACCCTGAACTGCTTTTCGCGGCCAAAAGCATTCACCAGTTTCCTGATTTTTTTGCCGGTAAGGCCGACATCGGCCAGGGCACACCACTGCAGCGGAGTCGCCGGTTTGGGAATAAACTGTTTGATACTGAGCGTAATACTCCGGAATCTTTTTTTACCTTTCGACTGGTACAAGGCATGATGCTGAATTTTTTTGGCCAAATCAATGATCGCATCAATATCTTTCTCTTCTTCGGTAGGCAGCCCGATCATAAAATATAAACGCAAATTGGGTATTTCATTTTCAATAAGAATTTCGGCCGAACGCATAACATCATCTTGAGTAATGCCCTTCCGCAGCAAATCGCGCAGCCGCTGGCTGCCTGCTTCCGGGGCCAGGGAGACCGTTTCTACACCGCTTTCTTTGAGCAGCCGGATAATTGTTTCATTTATTTGATCGATTCTCAGCGATCCGATGCCGGCCTGACCTTTTTTTGCCAAAATATACTCGCATATACGGGCCAGTTCCGGATGGTCGGAGACGGCAGTGCCCACCAGACCGATTTTATTTTTTTTCTCCAATCCGCGATCTATAGAGCCGGTCTGTAAATAAAGCTTGCCGCGCAAAAGCGGCAGCTGTGGAAGCAACCACGGTTGACTTCAACTAAATGCATATCGGCCATTTCCGTCTGCGGCGAACTTATGACTTCTTCCGTACCAAAAGCATTTATATCCCGCAGAGGTTTGATTCTGATTCTTTCCGGCAGGCCGGGCATCACAGCTTCAAAAGCAGCAATTTTACTGTCGGCAGAATATTTAACTTCATAAAAAGCGGGG
>JAKJEP010000482.1 GCA_022705365.1 Planctomycetota bacterium
GGCAAAAAATGAAAATATACCCGATTCCGGAGATATTTTTTACTCCTTTTTTATGAACTTATTTTGGACAAGAGTGATATGAAATATGACGATGGATTTGTCGCTTATATAAATGGTACAGAGGTGGCCCGCAGCCATGTTAATGTGGCCGACGGTGTTACCTCGGAATTTGACGACACCGGTGTAGAACATCTCGATAGCGAGGCTGTTGTTTACGAAGAGTTTGACATCACCCAGTATGCCGGGTTGTTGAACTTCGGCGGCGAAAATATTTTGGCAATACATGCTCTAAACGTTACTCCGACGAGCTCTGATATGCTTGTCTTACCGGTGTTAAACGCAACATTCAGCAATATCTACGATGAGAATGTTCCTCTATTCTTTGATCCTCCCACACCAGGGGCAGAAAATGTCGGCGGTACGCCTTATGTGGCATCCCCTGAATTTAATCCGACATGCCAACTGTTTACAACAAGTTTCAATGTGGAGCTATCGGTTGAGTCGCCGACAGGGGTGATTTATTACACACTTGACGGTTCTGAACCGAGCCAATTATCAGCGGTTTATTCGGCTCCGATCTCGATATCGGACAGTACAATGGTCAAAGCAAAGGCATACGAATCGGGTATTGGGTGGAGTAAAACAGCTGTTCAGGGATATTCAAAACTCAATGCGGATGTCCAGAGCTTCAACTCCAATCTTCCCATTGTAGTGCTGGATACGTTTGGCAGCGGCATTGTCGGTACGGATGATCCGGATTATACAGTAGTTTATTCGTCTTTTATTGATGTGGACCCTGGTACCGGGCGGGCAAGTATTACCGGACCGGCGGACCACGTTGGGATGAACGGAATACGGGTGCGGGGGCACTCATCGCCGAGCCAGCCCAAGAATTCATACAAATTTGAGACATGGGATGAAAATTTAGATGATAAGAATGTGTCGCTGCTGGGGCTTCCGGCGGATTCGGACTGGACCTTATACGGACCCATTTGGGACAAGTCATTAATACGGAACTTGATTAGCTATCAATGGAGCAATGAAATCGGACGCTACGCAGCCGGGACTCGCCTGGTTGAGGTGTTCCTAAATGCCAATATAATCCAAAATACCAGTGATCACAATGATGTGACTATGGGTGACTTAGGCAGTGTATCGCCATACAACGTAACAAATAACTCTCTTGGCTGCATCTATCCAGGTGATTATATGGGTGTATATCTTCTGACGGACAAACTGACACGCAGTAAAGATCGTGTCGATATAGAAAAACTGGAACCTTATCAGAATGCTTATCCGGAAGTCACGGGCGGGTATCTGATGCAGTATGATTGTTGTCATCATGTGCCCGACTTTACCGGTAGCTACGGGAACTGGGTACTTGAAGAACCTAAGCCGTGGGATATTACTACTACGCAAAAATCCTGGATCACAAATTATCTCAACACTACTTATGCGTCCCTTAGCAACACAAATCCTGTGACCGGCTATCGCCAATACATCGATACCGGTTCCTATATCGATCTCTTTTGGCTAACAGAGTTAAGCAAGAATTCTGACGGTTACGCCGTAAGCACATTTGCGTTTAAGGATCGACTGGGCAAACTGAACATGGGGCCTCTTTGGGACATAAACGGGGGTTTTGGAAATTATACGATTGCAAACTCCTGGTACACATACAACTGGCAAATAGACCAAAGGGGAGGCCCTCACCCCGATGGATATCGTACTCTCATGAATGATTTTGAATATAAGCTTGAAATGTGGGACCGATGGTTCTCTCTGCGGGAACAGGTCTGGAATACCGATAAGCTAATGGCTGATATTGATTACTGGGCCGACTACCTCAGTGAGGCGCAAGAGCGAAACTTCCAGCGATGGCCGGTACTCGATGTTAACGTTTCTAACGCTAACGTATATGTTGTCAACACCTACGAGGAGGAGATTGAAGATCATCTGAAGCCCTGGCTGGTGGCCCGAATGGATTGGATCGATAGCCAATTTACCGCTCCGCCTGTTTTCAATCAGGACGGCGGAGAAGTGGACAGCGGCTTTGGATTGACGATTTCGCTGCCTGCCGGTGAATCGGGTATCATCTATTATACTGTGGATGGCACCGATCCTCGTGAAGCGTATACCGGTAATGCGGTCGGGACGGCCTATGCCGGAACCATTATTTTAGACGAGACGGTCAGCGTGAAAGCCCGCTACCAAGACGGCAGTAACTGGTCTGCTTTGAACGAAGCACTATTTATTGTTGATCCGTTGATAGTGATTAACGAATTCATGGCGGACAACGAATCCACCATCGAAGATCCCGACGAAACCGGGGAATTCCCTGACTGGATCGAACTCTACAATAAGGGAACCACCACCGTGAATCTGGCGGGCAAATTCCTGACTGACGATCTGGACAACCCG
>JAKJEP010000483.1:0-247 GCA_022705365.1 Planctomycetota bacterium
TTTGGGTTATTGTGCTCCTTTACGAAATTATACAGAAAGGTATTCGTGGAACAACTCTGGCAGATGATTGATGGTTTTTCTTCGACCGGGAAAGGGACTTTTTCCCCCCAAACAGTCCTTTTATCTCTTTTGCTGGCCTTCATTTTGGGGCAAGTGCTGGCATGGGTATATTATTGGACTCATAGCGGGTTATCCTATTCCAAATCATTCGTTCAGTCCCTGGTTTTGCTTACCGTCATTATCTCGA
>JAKJEP010000483.1:257-2413 GCA_022705365.1 Planctomycetota bacterium
TGTGCGGTTTCGCAATGTTCTCAAGGATACCCGGGATCTGGCTTTCGTTTTCTGTACCCTCGTAATCGGCATGGCCGCTGGTTCCCAGCGCTATGTTACGGCTATTCTGGGAACCCTGTTTCTCTCGCTCGTCGCGGTCTATTTGCATATTACCTCCTTCGGATCCCATCAGCCCCACAACGGATTTCTGCGATTCCGGCTCATTGGAGGCATGAAAGGCGGACATTCCATTCCGAAAATTTTAAAGCGTTTCTGCAATCATTTTACCTTGATCTCCGCCCAGGATACCAGCTTCGGCGGAGCGGCGGAATATGCCTATCAACTGATGATCAAAGATTTCACCCGAAACGAAGAAATGCTGTATGAACTGGAAAAAATCCAGGGGATCGAAAATATTAGTTTAACCATGCAGGAAGAATTACTGGAAGTTTAGGTAGTATCATTATGGAAAAAGTATCCCGCTGGCCATCTGGCATATTTTCACGATGGAAACGTCATTCCTTTTCTATTTTAGTATGGCTGGGGGCGGTTTCCCTGGTCATCTGGATGTTCACCCAAAGAGCCCGCCAATACGAATATGTCGGGATTGCCAAAGCGGATACCGTGCAGATTCTGGCGCAGCGGGAAGGCTGGCTGAAAAATGTCCCGGTCCGCTTGTTTCAGAAAGTGAACGCAGGACAGGTCGTTGCGGTTATTTCCACCCTGGAAGACAACCTGCTCAGAGCCCAGATCAACACCATAAACGCGGAAATCGAACGGCTCCAGGCGGAATTCCGGCAGGAGAATGGCATATTGGAATCCGATATGGCCAATCGCCAGTTCCGCTGGGAAGACTCCCATCGGGCTTTTGTCAAGGATGTCGTACAAACCCGGCTGGGCATCTTGGAATTAAAAACGGAACTGGAAACCGATCGAATCCTGCTCAACGATCTAAAACTGGAACTGGAGAATAACAAAAGTCTGTTACAGCAGGAAGCGGTTGCCCCTTATGAACTGCAAAAATCACAGATGGCCTATGACAGCCTGGCGAAAAAAATCGAACAAAATGAGTTGCGGCTGGAACAAATGAATCTCGAATTAAATGCAGCCCAGAAGCAGGCGGATGAATTCGCCAAAACCAAACCTGCTATGCCGCCGGATCTCTCTATGGAACAGCTTCTAAAGTCCATCAAGGTGCAGGAAGGTCTGATTGCCGAGTTAACGGTCCAGCGGCAGGAAACAGAATTGAAATCCCCGATTGACGGGGTGGTCATCCAGATCAACTTCAATCAGCCGGCTGCCGGCAATACCATTACCTGGATGGATAAGGTGACTCTGGCAAAAACCGGGGAATTTGTTTCGCCCGGCGATCCGATTCTGACGATTTCTCCCGTGAAACCGGACGAGGTTATCGCTTATATGCCGAGCAATCTGCCCAGTGATCTGGTTGAAGGGGAAATGGTGGAATTAATCAAGACAACTCCCCCATATCAAATTGCGACCGCGAAAATCGAGTCAATCGGTCCGGCTTTGGATATCTTGCCTACCCAGTTATGGGTGAATCCTGCCATGCCACAATGGGGGCGGCCATTCGTAATCAAAATCCCACCTCAGTTTGATATCGTAGCCGGAGAAATGGTAAATATCAGGGCCTTATAAATCGCGGTGTTATTTAGCGAATCATGGTGGTTATAACCTGGCAGACGGGTGCCTGAAAAAAGGAACGAGTTTATAATTTCGATGCCTGGAATGGATATGGAGTTTTTCAACGTTTGCGTAGAATTTTGTCGGTGGTTGAGCCGGTTTAAACGTCTATGGGAAATTCAGGTTTATGAATAGCAATTGCCGTTTACAGAAGTTTTTCCACGTACTCGTGTGTCTTTCTATAACGGTTGCCGTTGTCTGCGGCTGTAACTCCCGCCAGCCGATTCCTTCCCCGGATAACAATGTATATGAAGCCATTGCGGAAAAATGGAACAAGGATTTCGGCGGTCGTACCGATTCTCTGATTGATTTTGACGCGGGCTCCCGCGGCGATCTGGTCATCGAGGAATTGATTGGCCAGAACGGAGTGCTGAGCCTGCCTGATGCGGTTGCGTTTGCAACGGGTCACAGTTCTCTGCAGCAGGAAGAAAAAGAATCTTTAGGTCTTCAGGGGTTGGACCTAATCCAGGCCC
>JAKJEP010000484.1 GCA_022705365.1 Planctomycetota bacterium
GCGACACCGTCGCCACCGACACCCCAGCCTTTTTCGCCACTAAATTGATATTCATCGAATCTCCATTGCATAACCATAAACCAAAACCGTTGAATGTAAATTACAATAAATTACATACAATTACAACAGAAATAAATTGACATACCATAAAAAAATTATAAAGCCATGTTGCTCAGCTATTTATGTGATATTAACTTGGCTTGAATCTGAACAGCACGGTAGTTTGGTCGAAACGTCAAACGTCGATATGGACATCCAAAAGCAGCTTCGACTCTCCAATATCAAGGGATCGAAGCGCCTTTGACGCGGGCCTCATTTTTGCCCGTCTTCGAGGCCGCAGGAATTGTCCACTGCCCTGTGCGTCTATAGATTGACGACAGATAGCGACGAGTTTGAAGAAGGCGGGCCAAAAGGCCGCTGAAAAACAAATGCCGGTCAGATAGACGGGTTTACTATTCCATTTATGCCTCTAAGTTATATTGACATCCTTTTACGAATTCAGTATAAATAAAATTTGTGAATGATCTTGGTCTGGAAACGGCTATCCTGTTCCTGCCGTTCTTTTCCGAGTGTGGTTCAAGTAGGATTGTTTCTGGTGTACGGTTTTCCCTGCGGTTTTTGCAGAATGCCGAGCTTATTGGAAAATCGTTCCTGGGCAAGCGAGTAATTATGACGCACCGTTCCAAACGATCTCGCAAGACTCTCCATGTGGCTTTAGTCTATAATGCCGGCGCAGGACTTGTGCCCGATATTCCGGAAGATCGCGGCAGCACCGCGGACCTCCGGCTTATGATTCGCCACATGGGCCGGGTTCTGCGGTCTCTGGGGCATCGAGTTACTATTTTGCCGCTGGCCCATGACCTTTTTGCCTTTCAGCGAAAATTACGCCGTCTTAAACCGGATGTGGTTTTCAATCAATACGATGATGTAGTGCACGGTGCTCTCTACGAGATGCGGTTTGCGGCCATTGTGCGGATGATGGGATTTCCCCTTACCGGGTCGCCCGCCCTGGCCTTGGGCCTGAGCCGCTACAAGCATACTTCGGCCAGTCTCCTCAATGGTTTGGGTATTCCAGTTCCTCCCTGTACGGAGTTGCTGGAAAAAGTGGGAGATGTGGACCATCACAAATGGAAGTTCCCCCTGATTGTCCAGCCCAGCCAGGAACATGCGGGAATCGGCCTGGATCGGGAATCGGTGGTAAAATCAAAAAAGGCCCTTCGGGACCAGGTCCGCCAAATCCTGCAGCATTATAATCAGCCTGCACTGGTTCAGCATTTCCTGCCTGGCCGTGAATTCAATGTAGGTATTGTAGGGGGCAAACGCCTGCAGCTCATGCCCCTGGCGGAGGTTTGCTATCAGCAATTACCGCCGGAGGTCCCTCCCATCATGTCCTATGCGGCCAAATGGATTGAAACCTCGCTGGAGTATAAAAAGACATTTGTGATTTGTCCGGCGGAGGTAGAGCCTGAGCTGGAACGTCAGATTAATGATATCGCCTTACGTGCCTTTCGGGCGGTCGGCGCCTGGGGCTATGGCCGTGTCGATATTCGCCTCGACGAGGAGGGGATCCCCCGAGTTCTGGAGGTCAATTGCAATGCCTCTTTAGAGGATGGAGTTGGCCTGGCGCGCTCAGCCAAAAAAGCAGGCATACCGTACCCCCAACTAATCCAGACGATTATCGATGCTGCCCTGGAAGTCCGCCCTTACGACGTCAGCATTCCCATGCAGCCTTCCATTCATGCGTAACCGGCTTCCTTTCGCCGGAAATCGAAAGCCTCTGAGAATTGCGAGTTAACTCGTCTGGGCATACGTTTTGCTACGGCTGCGGTAATAATCCGCAACACGTAGGGTCAGACTGGACAGCGGCATAAAAAGTTTTCCCCCCTTGCGTTTTGGCTCCTGATCGCGAATTTGCCGCATCAGGCGGTTCATATACCTCAATTTCCGAATAGCCGGCCAGTATCGGTATTTACGCCGCCAGCCGGACCGCGGTGTCAGCCACACAGCAAACGTCTCCGCAAAATCATCATCGGGATGTTTCTGGGCGTAGGTATATCCATAAGAATAACAGTAGATATGCCGAACATAACTCCGGCTACACGGATTCGGATAAAAAACCTCCCGATAAGGTCTGGAGAAGGAACCGAAAGTATCCTTCCAGCCGGATTCTTCCCACAACCGGAAGGCATAGTTGATTGCGTGACCGGTCTCATGACGCAGGAACTGCATGATGGTGCGGCTGTCTTCCAGGCAGCCGGTTTCCTCCTTTTCGATACGCCAGAGCAGCGTGCTGGACAGGTAGAAGGGGATGACGATGATTGGAACCTTGTCCGGACAACCCCAGGAATCCGTCAGGTAAAAGGTTGGCAGGTAATGGATACCCTTGGCCGACAGCTCCTTTTCTAATTGC
>JAKJEP010000485.1 GCA_022705365.1 Planctomycetota bacterium
GACAGATAGCGACGAGAACGAAGAATGTGGGCAAAAAGGCCGCTGAAAATCGAAAGTCCGTGAGAAATGCGGGCTAGCTCCCCAATAACAAGGGGTCGAAGAGCTTTTGACGCTGGCGTCTATAATCCCAAAATTGCCTGCAAAAAATAGCAGGGCAAAATCGTCCGATAAGTCCTTTCCTTTTTAAGGCACGGTGGAAAAATAACAGAGTGAAAATCCAGTTATTATCGGACAATAGTTTTATAAAAATTCTCTTCCGCAAGATTTAAAGATTTTCCCACGGGCTGGTCGATAGAATCCTCGTCGCGCTTAGCTCCGGCGCGGTACGCAGCCAGGAAAAGTGAATAGTGGAAAAATGAAAAAGCAGAAGAAACGATCCTTGCCGAAGGAGCCGCCCCATGATGAATAAATTTGAACTCATCGAAAGCATTCGTGAAATGAATCACACTGCTTCCGTGGAATTTCTATCCCAGTTTTCCGAAACCGAATTGCAGGAATACATCGACCACCTCCTGACGGTG
This sequence comes from Planctomycetota bacterium, assembly GCA_022705365.1. GTDB lineage: Bacteria > Planctomycetota > Phycisphaerae > Sedimentisphaerales > SM23-30 > JAKJEP01. The sequence goes on from JAKJEP010000485.1 coordinate 522, forward strand.
GATATGGCCAGCCTGACCGCCGTCGGGACTGCCTCTGCCGCCCAGCCGAATTAATATACTTTCACCCTTTCAGAAATAGCAGCCCTTCCAGGTCACAAACCCGAACTCCGATCCCTACCTCTGCCATTCCCGCGCAGCCCGTACCGCTGGCCTCTGGCCGGCTCTTTTTTCCTGTCATTCCCAAAACGTAGTATAGGCGTCTCGCCTGTAATTCCCCCACCCATCTGCCCCCCTCTGTGTTCTCTTTCATCTCTGTGTTTCCATGCTCATGTTCTTCCTTTTTTAAAATATTTTATTCTTGCTTTTTAAATAATATTATTTATTATATGTCACTAATATATTCTCACTCTTTCTCCGTGTCCTCTGTGTTCTCTGTGGTTGCCTTTCTTCTATTATCTTTGTCATACTTTCTTATTTTACCGCAGCGACTAACAGGAGCGTCAACTTGCCAACCACGCCCGCGGCGTAGTGGTGCAGGCCAGCCTGCTCATTCCTGCGAAAGCAGGAATCCAGGATTCTCTTCTCCCTTTCCAAGCCCCGCACGTCAGTAAGGGGGTCAGCCACCTGGTTCTCCCCTATGTACCCACCCCCCGCCTGCCATTCCCGTTGGGCCGTAGCTTTTCATCCAGCCGTCATGAATCGCTTCGGGAGTCAAAAAACTGGAATCATTACCCCACAGATTAGAAACCATAATCAAACTGATATAAATAATGCCTAAACACTCAACCTTTGAGGAACGAATCATACTATTTTCTTTTCTAAAGTTATGTTGTATATCACCTGCTTGTCTTTTTTAATTTCCCAAATACGAATCCTCTCTTTTTTTCTTTGCATGGCCCTGATCCCAGCGGCCTATCTTCTTCTGATCTGAATCCGTATCACCCGACCAATAGGTATAAATATTATCATTTCTGAATCCTACGGTAGGCACTTCACAAGTTCTAACATGTCCATCGGCAAACAATATATTCTGATAATCCGTGCCATGATTGCCGCTGTTGCCATGCCGAATATTTTGTCCCTGGGCATTATTCCAACTGCCATCGGAATTTGGCACGGGAAAATCTCCCGCCTTCTCATTTCGCTCGCCCGTCTCGGTGTCGTAGGCCCAGCTTTTATCGGCTAGAATAGCTAAATCTGCTGGAGCTATCGCATCAATTAATGCCGACCACGGATCGTTATACGAATAGCTCAAATTCACCAGGGATTGAAAATCTCGTAAATCCTTCCAGTCTTTCACCTCCCAACCGTGTTGCCGGGCCACCTCCTTAGCCACATTAAAATCCATCGGCTTATCCTTTTTAGCCCCTGGGCAGACAAAGTCTTTTGGATCAGCTTCCTCATAAATCACTAATAAGTACAAACAGCCGCCCACCGTAGGCTGCTTGGCCCAATCCTGAAATTGAGGATTGCACCACCGGGTAATTTCCGTCCCATTTCGGCGGTTATAAAGCCCCTTCCCGAAGCTCCCTTCGGTGCCGGAAGGCCAGACCACTGGACATTGGTCCTTATATTCGCATTCATACATATAGATTGACCGGGCCAGCGTATGTAACTGATTGGCACATTGAATCCGACGAGATTTCTCTCGTGCCGTATTCGTAATACAGGTAAGACTAAGCGTTGACAAGGCTAACACTACAACCACAACCAGCAATTCTACCCAAGTAAATCTTTTTAAGGCTTTCATATGTGACTCCTTTCATTTTACTTGGTTTTTCATTTTTAGCAAGCTTCGTTGCTATTCATACCCGCTTGTCTGTTTCATCCAATCCTGAAATAGAAGCATCATATCCGCAATATCTACCATCCCATCACGATTCAAGTCGCCAGACAGTTCTGCCAGCCAGGGCATGCTCTGCATACCATCTTTT
>JAKJEP010000486.1 GCA_022705365.1 Planctomycetota bacterium
GGTTCCGTCCTTTGGGGCTGATGCAGGTGGTGACCAGGTCACCCATCCCGCTCAGACCGGCGAAGGTTTCCTTCTCCGCCCCCATAGCCAGCCCCAGCCGGGTAATCTCCACCAGTCCCCGGGTGAGCAGTGCCGCTTTGGCGTTGTCGCCGGCACGGAGTCCGTCGATGATGCCCGCCGCGATGGCAATGACGTTTTTGGTAGCACCCGCCAGCTCGACGCCCAGGAGATCCTTATTAGTATAGATGCGCAGGAGCCTGGAACTTAAGATCTTCTGGACCTGCTGGCACAGCCCGATATCTTCCCCGGCTACCGTCGAAGTGGCGGGTAGCCGCCGGGCCAGTTCCTCCGCGATATTGGGACCGGACAGGGCTGCCAGAGGCCGCTTGCCGGTGACCTCCTCGATAATCTGGGTGGGCCGCAGGAGGGTATCGTTTTCGATGCCCTTGGTGACTGAGACAATCGGCAGGTCATCGGGAAGATGGGGGGCCAACCGCTGCCAGACGGATCGGAGGAACTTGCAGGGAACGGCGGAAATTACCAGGAAAGCGTTGTGGAATAAGAGTTTATCATCGCTGGTGATCAGGATTTCCGGGGGAATGGGAAAGCCGGGCAGAAATCGCTTGTTTTCGCGGTTCCGGATAAGCTCTTGGGCCTGGTCCGGATTGTAGCTCCACCAGGAGACGCCGTAACCCTCGCTAGCCAGGATAATAGCGCAGACGGTTCCCATGGCCCCGTCCCCCACAATGACAATCCGCTGCGCTGCTGGCATACACCTTATTCCATTAGTAATTATTGACTTAGACACCCTATTTATACTCCATTATAGCCGGATGACAAGCAAAATACCCCCTCTTGCCCGTCTTTGGGCCTTGATCCTGCGGGGAACCTCCCGCTACGGACTGGCCCTGTGGTGTGGAAAACAGTCGAAAGGTGCTAAAGCAATATATTATAAATGGTTAGAGAGATTATGGGCGTGCGGTTGTATCAGGTTATGCCTATTTTTGTCTGTACTCGTACCAAACCTTACAAAAGGAGTGATTGCTCCAGATTCGCTACATTCACTTTTACATGGGTTATTTGAAAGAAACGAGATGGTGCAGGAGAAAACGGCGTCCGATGAAAACGCGGCATGTAATTTGCATTGTATCAATTAGTCGGCATGGTTCTGCGCCATGCCCCGGTATTGCTTGATTCGATGGGCTGCCGCAAATTGCCCTGGCTGCCATCGATGGAACAAAAGGAAGTATTTCAAGATGCGATTTTTAAAATTACAGATTATGGTTCTCCAGATCCTCGCCCTGGCGGCCTTCGGGTTGGCCTCGGGCTGTTCGAAAAATCTCCAGCACCTCCAGAGTATAGAGGAGTTTGAGGAGCAGGTGCTGCTGGCGGATAAGCCGGTTCTGGTAGAGTTTTATAAAGGCGGATGTCCCACCTGTCTGGGCCTGGAACCGGGCCTAGATAAGCTGGCCAAAGAATATGAAGGCCGGGTGGAATTCGCCCGCTTTGAACTGATGACTCCGATTTTTGTGGTGACATCTCCGGAGTTGAAAGACCATTATGATGTCAGCATTTTTCCGACGGTCCTTCTTTTTGACCAGGCCGAAGTCCAGGGCCGCTGGGTGATGGACTATGACCTGAATAGCTACCGGCAGGCATTGAATCGGGTGGCGCTGCCGGATTGACCTGTTTTTCCGTTCTGCTAAAAGATGGGGGACCTTATTATCCTGACGTGTCAGCCAGAACCAACTGGGGTCTGTAAGCGACATCTGGTAATAATTGTTTGATCAATTACAGTGGCAGAGAAAAGAGGGCCATCCCGCGCGAGAACCTTTTTATTTTGAATGATAATATTTATAAAACATTGTAAATTCAGGAGATAAACACAATTTAATTTTCTGAAAAAACTTGCATTTTCGCCGATAGATATTATAATGATATCATAGTGATATTAATTAATCTTTAAGGAGATTCAAAATGCAAGAACAAGAAAAAACCGTATTTAGCGGCTGGGTAATGCTGGTGGTAGTCATCCTGGCATGGGTGCTGATACCGTGGCTGTTTTATCATGGAATCGGTCATAAAGCGGTTCCGTGGATTATTTTGGGGATTTTGGAAATCCCGGTGGCGTTTTTACTGACGTGGGGACTGTTTACCTTGCAGCCGAATGAGGCCCGGGTGCTGGTGCTGTTCGGGAAATATGTGGGAACGGTCCGCCGCGATGGGTTTCACTGGGCCAATCCGTTTATGGTGCATCGTACCATGGAGTACAGTATTCAGAAAGACGGTAAAATTGAGAAAGCAACATCGAGCCGGTCGTATCGGATTTCGCTGCGGGCGAGAAATTTTCAGACGGACACGCTCAAGGTGAACGACCTGCGCG
>JAKJEP010000487.1 GCA_022705365.1 Planctomycetota bacterium
TAACCAGCGGCGGCGTCACCTACGACCTGCCCAAACCGTTTTTCGTGCTGGCCACCCAGAATCCCATCGAGCAGGAGGGTACCTACCCGCTGCCCGAAGCCCAGTTGGATCGCTTTATGTTCATGCTGAAGGTGGATTATCCCACCCCGCGGGAGGAAATGCAGGTGGTCAAATCCAATCCCGTGGATGCGGACCTGAACCTGAACAAAATTCTCAACGGTTCGGACATTCTAAAGCTCCAGCAGCTCATTCGCCAGATTCCGGTTTCCGATCACGTGGTCCTGTATTGCCTGAAACTGGGCCGCTCCACCCGCCCGAATGACAAAATCGCCCCGGATTTCATCCGGGAAATGATTACCTGGGGCATCGGTACCCGCGGGATTCAGTATCTGGTGCTGGCGGCCAAGGCCCGGGCGGCGCTGCTGGGGCAATATAACGTGACCACCGATCACGTCCGGCAGGTCATTGCCCTGGTCCTGCGCCATCGGGTGCTGCCCAATTATCACGCCGAGGCCCAGGGAATCAGCGCGGACCAGATTATCCAGCGGCTGCTGACCGAAGTCAGTGAACCGACGCCGGAAGAATATGACGAACTAACCGGGGAGGGCGGATGATGACCCAGCTAAACACCGGCACGAAGTTTCTGGACCCCGCTGCCCTGGCGAAACTGAAGAATCTCGGCCTGGCGGCGCGGCTGGTCGTGGAAGGTCTCTTTTCCGGCCAGCACCGGTCTCCCCATCGCGGCTTCTCCGTGGAGTTCGCCGAACACCGTGAATATACCCCCGGCGTCGATCCGCGGCATCTGGACTGGAAAATACTGGCCAAACGCGACAAACTCTATGTGAAACAATACGAAGAGCAGACCAACCTGCGCTGTTATCTGCTGCTGGACGCCTCGGCTTCCATGAATTACCGGCACCAAGGCCCGATGACCAAGCTGGACTATTGCAGCTATCTGGCGGCGACCCTGGCCTATCTGATGATGGTGCAGCATGACGCCTTCGGGCTGATTGTGTACGGCGACCGGGTCCGCCTGAATATTCCGCCGCGGCAGGGCCGGGGGCATTTGCGAATTGTGCTGGAGCAACTGGAAAAGGTTCAGGCCCAGGGGCATACCAATCTGCCCCGCACCTTCCATGAGTTGGCGGAGACCATGAACCGGCGGGCTTTGGTGATAGTGCTCTCGGATTTATTGGGTGGCGACCGGGACAGTACACAAAGTCTGTTGGAGGCGCTGGGACATTTTCATCACAAAAAACATGAGGTCATCGTATTGCAGGTTCTTGACCAGGCGGAGCTGACCTTTCCCTTCCGGGATGCCGGCCAGATCGAAAACATGGAAACCGGCCTGCGGATTACCTCGGATGCCCAGGCCATTCGCAACCATTACCTCCAGCAGCTCAATCGCTATCTCGAGGAAATCCGAAACGGCTCCCTCTCCCGCAACATCAGTTACTCCCTGACGGATACGAATCAGCCGTTCGATCTGTTTTTAGGCACTTTCCTCACCCGGCGCCAGCATCAAAAAGCTTCGCGAACAACATTTTGACAAATGTGAAATAAGGTCAAAAAATTATGACATTTTTAGCTCCCTGGTTTTTAGCAGGCATTTTGGCAGTCAGCATCCCGCTATTCCTCCATCTGCGCCGCTCGCGCCGAACGGAAAAAATTGTTTTTTCCACTACCCAGTTTTTCGATGAAACTTTTTTGCGTTCCGCCCGCCGCGCCAAATTTCAGGATTTACTGCTGATGATTCTGCGGATGGCGCTGCTCGCCTTTTTTGCCCTGGCGCTGGCCCAGCCGATTATCCGCACCCCGGCCCTGTCGAAATGGATCGGCCTGGGCGGTGATGCCAGAGAGGTGGCGATTATTCTGGATGACTCGGCCTCGATGGCAGCTCTTTCCGAAAAAGGGATTCTGCTGGAGCGGGCCAAAGCCGGTGCGATTTCAATTCTGGATGAACTGTCTTCTTCGCGCGGTGACAAAGCCACCGTTATCCTGGCCGGGCAGCGGCAGACCGGACCGAAGGTTCTTTTTGAGCAGCCCACCAATGATTTTGAGGCGATCCGAAAAGCCATACGGGAAGTGACGCTGACCGACCTGGCCACTGATATAGAATGGGCGATCCGATCCGCGGCCCAGACTATTGGTGCGGTGGAAGGTTCCGCGGCGTCCGGAGGTATCAAAGAAATCTATGTATTCAGCGATTTTCAGGAAACCTCCCTGTCCGCCGGGGCCGACCCGACTGCCGGCATCCAGGCCGCGTTTTTTCTGTCGGCGGTCCGGCCGCCGATGGAACAGCCGCCCAATCTTGCCGTTGATGCCATTCAATACGGAACCGCCCGGCCGATGCTGGCGGTGCCGTTTACATTT
>JAKJEP010000488.1 GCA_022705365.1 Planctomycetota bacterium
GAAGCCTTTTTATTGACCTGGGATGATGTAAACTTCGATAAAATGCGTTTTACAGTAAAAAGCCCTAAAACAGAGCATCAAGGTAAGAGTTCCCGTACCGTACCAATCTTTCCTGAACTCTACCCCTTACTGCTGAAAGCTTTCGAAAATGCTGAAGAAGGCCAAGAATTTGTAATTACCAAGTACAGGGATCCCCAACAAAATCTCAGAACGCAAGCCCATCGTATCATACGCCGGGCTGGGTTGGAACCTTGGCCGAAGACATTTCAGAACATGCGGAGCACGCGGGAAACCGAATTAGCGGAAGAATATCCGGTTCAAGTGGTCTGTGCCTGGATTGGTAATTCTCCCCAGGTGGCAGCGAAACATTATCTGCAAGTCACAGAAGATCACTTTCAAAAAGCGGTGCAGAATCCGGTGCAGACTATGCAGGAAAAGCGTTGTCAGGAGGTGTCAGAAAATCAGGCGGCTTTCGAGGAAAGAACGCAAGTCATTGATTGGCATTTATTTGCTAACTCTTGCATTGACAATGGTTTACGATCACTACCCCCAAGGGGACTCGAACCCCTGTCGCCTGGCTGAGAACCAGGCATCCTAGGCCGCTAGACGATGGGGGCGTCTTGGGGATAACTTTTGGTTATCCGCGGTACAAGGTGCAGATAGTAGAGAGCCGAGGGGCTTTTGTCAAGTTTTTTATGGTAAGTATTTATCTATAGCAGATATGCAGGTATCCGTTTACACATAATCGATTTGATAAAATGGGCAAAATCCGCCGGATGGCCCACAGCCGCTGTCGCAAGGATGATATTAATCATTTAATTGGCAATACGTTATCAGAAAAATGCAGGGGAATCATGGTAAATTTACAGTTGTTCGCCCCGGTTGGCGGCTATAATATGAATGTGTTAGAAAATTGTTTTTTTGGTTTTGCGAAAAGGAGTATTTTGGTGAACGTCTCAAATATACCGGACGTGGATCTTGTCAATCTGGCGGCGGCCCTTCAGGACAGCTACTATGCCAATCCCCGCCTGCATCATATCAGCAGCGCGTTTATGCCGAGCCGGGATGAGATCTACGCCATCACGAATAAGTTGTTTTCCGTGTTATTTCCCGGTTTTTTCGGCCGGCAGGATTTGTCCCATCATAATATTGCCCAGCATGTGCAGACGGAGCTGGAAGGTCTCAGCCGTCATCTGTATCGGCAGATTCTGCAATGCTTCAATTGCCGTAAAAGCCGGAAGAACAATAATCTCGAACTCCGCGCCCAAACGGTTACCCAGCTTTTTCTGGAGTCGCTGCCCCGCATCCGCGAGGTGCTGTTTTGCGATATTCTGGCGGCTTATAAAGGGGATCCGGCGGCCGGCGATACCGATGAAATTATCTTCAGTTACCCGGCCACGATTGCCATCGGCACCTATCGCCTGGCCCATCAGCTTCGCAAGCTCTCCGTGCCGCTCATGCCGCGGATTATGACCGAACATGCCCACAGCCTGACGGGGATCGATATTCATCCCGGCTCCATGATCGGCAAGGGATTTTTCATCGATCATGGTACCGGTGTGGTAATCGGGGAAACCGCCATCATCGGCGACAACTGCAAATTGTATCAGGGGGTGACGCTGGGCGCCCTGAGCTTCCCGCACGATGAATCCGGCCAGATTATCCGCAATTACAAACGGCATCCGACGCTGGAGGATGAAGTGATTGTCTATTCCAACGCCTCGATTCTCGGCAATGTGACCATCGGCAAAGGGGCGACGATCGGCGGCAGTGTGTTTTTAACGCAGTCGGTGCCGCCGGGCTGCATGGTCACTGCCAAGCAGGCGGAACTGCGTTATCGGAACCGCTGCGATACCTTGAGCCGCGGCCTGATTTCCGACTATCAAATTTAACGGATTTTCTGGCTGCGATACCGGTCGAGCAGATCGACCAGCAGTTTGATGTCATCCCGCAGCGGGGCCTCGAAATCCATCATCCTGCCGCTGGCGGGATGGCGGATGTGCAGTTCGGCCGCATGCAAGGCCTGCCGTTCGATGACGTAATCGTCTTTGCCCAGGTGGGCGCCGGGTTCCTTGCCCTGCGGCAGAGGCTGGCCGTTGGCCAGTTGTTCCAGGGTCATCATTTTTCCGCCGTACATGGTATCCGCCACCATGGGATGCTTGGCCACGCTCATGTGGACGCGGAGCTGGTGGGTCCGGCCGGTTTTGGGGGACAATTTTAGCAGGGCGTACCCCTGGTACTGTTTGATGAGTTCGTACTGAGTGATAGCGGTCTTGCCGGAGTCAGGCCGGGCGGCGTATTTTTCCCGCACCCGCGGATGCCGGCCCAGCGGAATATCGATGATATCCGCATCCA
>JAKJEP010000489.1 GCA_022705365.1 Planctomycetota bacterium
GCTTCATGGTGCCAAGATTGATAAATACCCCGCCCTGCTTTGCCGCCACTCCAGGTTTACCGTTAACTGTAAATTCCATATTGGCCGTCCAACCCGCAGAGTCGAATTGCTCCATCCAGATACTTCCGGCAACCTGATCATGCATCCGAATCGGCCGCTTATATTCCAGACTGGTCCGGGTAATGACAGGCACAATCAATTCCGACATGAGTTTTTGCAGGGGGTAATGAACTTCCAGCAGTTGGAGCCGCAAATCCTCCATCCAGCGGACATAGGTAATGTTGCTCACGATACCCATAAAATCGATGTCGTATGTCTTAACGGTAATGGGCAAATCAAGATAAAACGGTCTTTGTTGCTTCATACAGCCTCCTTTGTATCGGATGACTTCTTTTTACGCCTGATCACGGGCCGTCACCACCAGAAGGATCAGTCCGATCATGCACAACCAGGCGTATAAATCCCCGATCACCGAATAAATTGTAAAAACGGATTTCACCGGCACATCGGCCAGCATCATTCTCTCTTTCGACGTCGCATAGTTTTGCGAAGCGATCACCCGCCCGCAAGAATCCATGGCGATGGAAAGTCCTTCGCCTATTAAGAATCTTTTCCGCATCACCCTGCTTCACTTCATCAAGAGCTGCCAATGATGAAAAGCACAGCGATGTCAAATCTCCAGCGCGACCGTAAGTCCGTCGCTGATGGACTCGAACAACCCGCCCGCCTGTCGACATTGTCCGGCGGCGTGCACATTCTTTTTTAAACCGTCCAGACTCCTCAGCAGTTCATCGTTAGGCGTACGCCCCAGTGAAAGGACAACGGTGTCCACGTTTTCGATGCGGTAGGGTTGTCCCCGTCTGGAAGCGATGAGCGTTTTGCCCTGCAGGGCTTCAACGCTGGCGCCGGTCGAGAGGACAAGCGGCTTTTGGCCCAACCGGGCTAAGAGGTGATAACGGGTGATGCTTTCCAGCTCCTGACCGGCCTGATCCTGGGAAATAAGGACATCCACGCTTTTCCCCTGGTCGGCCAGAAACTCCGCGGTGCCCAAACCTTCCATCCCGCCGTCGGTTGCGACCACGACGACCTTTTGGCCTGCTTCCACTTTTCCCAGAAGGATCTCCCGGTAGGAGACAACTTGTCCCTTTGCCGCTCCGGGAATGGACATATCTTTGGGGAGGCCGCCGGTTGCCACAATGATCTCGTCCGGCGCCTCTTTTTCGATCAGCGCCCGTGTTGCGGAAATGCCCAGGCGGACGGTAACCCCCAGCTTTTTTAATAGATGCCGGTAGTAAGCCACCGGTTTGTCCATCTCCGACCGGCCCGGCGTTTTCGCGGCCATGACCAACTGGCCGCCCAGATACGCCTCTTTTTCATATAAGAAAACCTGATGGCCCCGTTTGGCGGCTACGCGGGCCGCCTCCATACCGGCCGCCCCGCCGCCCACGACCAGAATTCGCTTCTTTGTGACGGCCGGGAGAATTTTGAATTTTTCCTCATGGCCCACAGAAGGATTCAACCCGCAGGTGATGCCTTCGCGATGGCCCGTCCGGGACCAGCAGGTCATCAGACCGATGCAGGGTCGGATTTCGTCTGTCCGGCCTTCCCGGGCCTTGTTGGCCAGTTCGGGATCGCACATGTTGGCCCGGGTCATGCCGACCATGTCGGCGCGCTTATGCCGGATAATCTCGTTGGCCATGGCGGGATCGACGATGCGGCCGATGCAGAACACGGGGACCTGAACCACCTCCTTGATGCCCTCAGCGAGATACACATGAGCTCCGTGAGGCGTACCCATGGGGCCGATGGTATTGATTCCGCCCAGGCTGACATTGACGTAGTCCAGTTTTCCCGCGGCCACCAGTTGCGGGGTGATCCTTTTCATATCCGCCAGGGTAAGCCCACCCGTGGCAAACTCGTCTCCAGTGATGCGGATGCCGAAGGTATAGTCGTTCCCAACCTCTCTCCGGATGGCCTGGATGGCTTCGATGACGAAGCGGATGCGATTGTCCTCGGAACCTCCGTATTCATCGGTTCGCTGATTGTGGAGAGGAGAAAGAAATTGCAGCGGCAGGTAGTTGTGGGCGCAGTGCAGTTCAACGCCGTCAAGTCCCCCTTCCCGCATCCGGCGGGCGCTTCGTGCGTAGCAGGCCGCAAGTTCGCGGATTTCGCTGACCGTCAGGGCTCGGGGAAGAGTGCCGTAGACCCGGCTTGGGACGGCTGAAGAAGACACCGCTTCCGTGACGGCAGTTTTTTTAATGGACTTTCCCGGATGCCAGAGCTGGGCGATCATATTGGCTCCGGCCTGATGTATGTCTTCGACGACGGGCTTGAAGGCCTCAGGCACGCTCTGTT
>JAKJEP010000048.1 GCA_022705365.1 Planctomycetota bacterium
GGCGGGGGTGTCAGCCGCAAGGGGACGGAAGGGATGGTGCGGATGTTGGCGGTGATATCGTCGCCGCGGACGCCGTCGCCGCGGGTGGCGGCCAGGGTGAGCAGGCCTTTTTCGTAACGGAGGGAGACGGCGACACCGTCGATCTTGGTTTCGACGACGTATTCGACTTGTGGGATTTCGAGAATTTTGCGGACGCGCTGGTCGAATTCGCGGAGTTCAGCCGATGAGTAGGTGTTGTCCATGCTGAGCATGGGCAGGGAGTGGGTAACGGTGGTGAAGCCTTCCAGGGGAGCGCCGCTGACCCGCTGGGTGGGAGAGTCGTGGGTGATGAGGTGGGGGTTTTCGGATTCCAGTTTTTTGAGCTGGGTGAAGAGATGGTCGTATTCCTGGTCCGAAATGGCCGGCATATTCTGGATATAATACAAATGATCATGCCGCCGAATCTCGTTCCGCAGGTGCTCCAGCTTTTTAAGGAGTTCTTTATCCATAAACCCGGTAGAAAAATCAAATAACAAAATGAAAAATAACGCCAGCGTCAAAAGCTCTTCGACCCCTTGTTATTGGGGAGCGAGAGCCGTTTTTGGATCTCAATATTGACTTTTGACGGTTCCGTCAAAATAAACAGAATATCCTCGAACACGATGGTTGTTACTTCCAAGTCCTTTAATTAGGAATCTCCCCGCTGGCCGGCTGAGGCGGTTCCGAGAGTAATTCGTCGTCCACAATACGAATCGATTTCGTATCGTTGAGATCCGGAATCTTGAAATAGGCGTCGATACCGTCCGGATCGACGAACTCTGTCAGAACGACATCGACCGGGTCACCCGTGCGTTCGGGATTGGTCCAGGCTTTCACGACCACCTTCTGGCCGTTGGGACGGACGGAATCGTCCCGGATCGGATTGCCGATACTGGCTGGATCGAGAACCAGATCACGGGGTGCCGGACATTGTTTGAGCACTTCCGCGTTCAGCTTCTCGCTGAACGTAACCTCCCTGATGCATGGGGTGCGATTGATAGCATTCTTGATTATGGGTTCGTTGACCATTACGGTGTATATTGATTAATCCAAGTGGTCCGATTATTGCTTGACAAGCACAGGCGCCCCCACGCCTTCCTTTACGGCAGTTCAATTGGGGCGTTTTCGGGCAGTTCCATATACTTGACGTTACCGCCCATGTCTTGTACTCTGAGTTTGAGCGATTTCTCCTGACCGGGGGCGGGATCGCCGAAAAGGTCTGCATACTTGCCCAAGTCCGTCTTAAACTTACCCTTGAATACCGACTGCACCTTTTTGGTAACGTCCACACCGAATGTTTCGTGCCGCTTGTCGGTCGCGTAAACGCGGAGCCTCAACGCCGTCGCATCGCAGACGTAATTTCCGTTGTTGCCGATAGCAATATCGATGTGCTTTCCCAGGTCGCTGGGATTGATGTGAACGACAAACTCGGATTGGCGGGCGCCGGTTCCCTTTTGTCCCTGTTCCAGATTCAGAACATCAAGAACCACCGGCGTCTTGTCATCTTTCCAGTTGACGAGCTTCAGTGAAACACCGTTGCCGCCGGGATTGGTGTATAGCTTTCCCGAAATGCCAATAATCTTGCTGGGAAGCTGCGAGCCGGGAGTCCAGCGGATCACGTTATAGCTGTCGACATCGGCTATCGGATGCGTAATCAAGAACTCTCCTCGCTGGTCTGCTGGAATAAACCGGTCGAACATATCTCTCGAATAATGCCGCCCCCAGTTCTCCTCCATGCTCTCTGCAGGTGTATAATCGGCGAAAAAGCCCAGGCCCGCGCCTCCTTCCAGACCGTAAGCGTATCCAGCTGGGCACCCGTCAACCTTAAACTTTGAGTTCAACTGCTTCCTGTCGGACTCTTTGGCGGTGGATAGCAGAGCGTTATTCTTGCAGTTGAACAGCGACCACGAACCGGATGTCGATTTGTCGGGAAACACAGCCGGCACGTTCTGCTTTCCCTGCGGGTTCTGGTAATCGGCAGCCAAATCGGCAATCAGTTCGCCGTCAATGGTGAACAGATCATTCCAGGTGCTATCGCCTTTCGGACCGTACCACGCCATAGTAATCTCCCCGTTGGCCGACTGACGCGGTTCCGAGAGTAATTCGTCGTCCACGACAGGAATCGATTTCGTGTCGTGGAGATCCGGAATCTTGAAATACACGTCAATACCGTCCGGATCGACAAACTCTGTCAGAACGACATCGACCGGGTCACCCGTGCGTTCGGGATTCGTCCAGGCTTTAACGACCACCTTTTGTCCGTTGGGACGAACGGAATCGTCCAGGATCGGGTCGCCGATACTGGCCGGATCGAGAACCAGATCACGGGGTACCGGGCATTTTTTGAGTACTTCCGCGTTCCATTTCTCGCTGAACGTAAACAGAATCGGTCCCCGCAGCAGGGCAACGCGGCCTTCCTGAATCATCCGGCCGCGAACGAAACGCCAGTGGATCGGCATGGAGATGGTTAGAATGTCGCCAGACTTCCAAAGCCGTTTGATTTCCGCATAGCCGAGTTGCGACTTCGTCAGGGCACATGGCACATCGGACACGGCACACGCAATCCCTTCCGCCCAGCGCGGAGTGCGGAATCGAAACGCGAACTCCACCGGTTCGGAACACGTAAACGTCAGTTTGACTTCGCCGGAGCTCGGATACCTGGTTTCCTCTTTGATGGCAACGGTCTTGCCGTTAACATCGAATTTCTTGTCAGAGTTGGTGAACAGGTTCAGCGCGATACCGCCGTCCTGGGTCCGGTAATACACCTTCTGCGGCAGTTCGGCAACCGCGCGTCGGAAGTTGCCGTTGCAGCAGAAAGTATCATGGCTTTGAAAACTCCTCTTCCCCGTAAACGGCGTGAAGTAGCAAATATGGCGGCCGTCTGGGGACTGCGCCCCGAACAGGGCGTTGTAAATTGTCCGTTCCATAACATCCCCATACCGCATATCGCCTTCCAAACGCAAGAGGCTGTCGATCCAGCGGAGAAAATAGGCCGTAACGCAGGATTCTTCGATAGCCCCCGCACCTTGTTGATTGTACGTGAAACCCTCTCCTTCAGAGGTGGAACCGGTAACCAGCAGGGCGCCGCGCCCCTGTTCGAGCAATTCCTGTTTCATCCACAGGCTCTTTTTGAGGTAATCGTCGCCGCCCAGCAAACGATATAGTTCCGTGTCGGGGTACATATGCGACAGCATAACATAGACGTGGAAGTTTGCCTTGGAGATATTCTCCTTCCACGCCTCGAACGGTTTCAGGTAATACCAGTGCGGCTCGTATCGCAGGTTCCGGGCGAAGTCCAGATACTTCTTCTCGCCGGTTACACGATATAGTTCGACGAATCCTTCCGTGATTCCCGCAATGGACGTCCCGGCGGGAATAACATGTTCGCCATTCTCGTTGGCGGGAAACGACCTCATGATGTAGTCGGCCATGACTCGCGCGTCCGCCAGGGATTGGGGATTCCCCGTCGTGCGATAGTTCCGCACCAGCGCCAGATTGAAGTATTCCTGCTCGTGGAGAATCCAGTTGACAACGTTTTGATGGTTGTTCGGCTCGACGTTCCAAAAACCCAGGTATCCGTCCGGATCGCGGGAAGCCCGCAGTTGATCCATAATGTACTGCGTTCGCTGGGCCACTTCCGGGTCGCCGGTATATTGGGCAAACAGGCTGCCCGCGTCCAGGACCTTGCCGATGCCGTAGTACACATTGTATGTATCCCCCCGGTCCGTGCGGTTCTTAAACATGTCCAGCCAGTCCCGGTCCAGGTTGAGAACCATGTAGTTCTTGTAAACCAAGTCTATGATGCGCCGGTCGATTTCGCCGCCCGTCATTTCCTGCTGAGTGAGCCTTACCGGGATCAATTTATCCTCGATAAGCGGTTTGACGACATCCCGTTCGCCCGCAGACAATGCGCCTGTCAAAGCAGCGAGCACTGCGATAGTGAGTAATCGTTTCATGCTGTGTCCCTTTCTGAACTGCCACTCATATGGGATTTCCCATATACCATTTGTAAACCTCGACCCAGCCACGCCGCTGGGCCTCTTTTCTAATAAAATATCAAGTGGATCTCAAAAATGCAAGGTTTCCAACTTCATTTTGAGATAAAAAGCGGGCAGGTTTTTACACCTGCCCAACCATTCGCTTGTATCAAAAAAATACAAATCGGTTGCCGAAAATTAACGACGCCGACGCAGCAGGGCCAGACCGCCCAGACTCAAAAGTCCGATGGTCATGGGTTCCGGAACAAAGGTGCCTTCCAGCTCGAAACCATTGGCAATGATAATACTACCAGGAGAAGTTAGCTGAATGGTAATCACTCCACTGGAATCAGCCAGTACATCTGGAATAACTCCTTCATTTGCCCCTCCATTTGCAGGAGGAGTACGCAAATCCAGCGGACCATTGCCGTTAGCCATCCAAATGGCTCCATAGCCGGCATCCCCATTAGAGCCATATCCAGCCAGATTATAGGAATTTCCCGCGACCAACCCGCTAATGGTTATGGTTC
Source organism: Planctomycetota bacterium (assembly GCA_022705365.1). Lineage (GTDB taxonomy): Bacteria > Planctomycetota > Phycisphaerae > Sedimentisphaerales > SM23-30 > JAKJEP01. Next base: position 4,526 of record JAKJEP010000048.1, read on the forward strand.
CCTCTACAGGAGTACCTTGATCCCCTACGTCCAGGAGATAATCCCTGTAAACCAGGTTGTCACTTTCAAAAAAATCAGCCAGATCAAATCCGGAAAGGGCAATCGATACCTGGGAATCCGTTACTCCGTCCTCCAGCAATAAAGCCGGTCCGGGGTAAACGGCGGAAATGGTATTGGGAGTGGCATAGGACACCTCCAAACCATTCCAGAAAGTTCCGGTTCCCAGCAGACCTGGCAACGTAGTAGCAGTCGCCGCCACATTATCAAACGGAACATCTTCCGAATTATACCCGTTGAAATCGACCCGCAGCACCGCCGCGTTCGATACACCGGCAAACACCATCAGCATTACCATACTTGTCACAATCATCTTCTTCATTTTCATTTCCTCTCTTTGACAAATGCATTTTCCTCGCTTTGTCAAAACTTTAAAAAAACCATACGTTCAACAAAAACATAAGCACACAACACACACAAAGCTTTCTACTGTTCTTATTTTTCTATTCCTTTTCATCACCTCCTAACGTTTTTTGCCTACCTGACTGATTCGATAATCAGGAACCGCTCCGGCAACTCCTTTTGTCTTTGCCGGAGCGGTTTTCGGGAAAATCATGTTACGGATTATAGAGAGTACAGCCTTCACCCTGCGGATCATTGCAGTTGAGCCATTCTTCCGATAGAATCGTGAAATCGTCAAGATTGACATAACAGTTCTGATCCAAATCGGTACCATAGTACCTGTTAATCTCCGTACATGTGGGATCGCTATTGATAATGCCTTCTAATTCAAAGCCATTAACAACGATAATATTCGCAGCAGGATCCGCACCTAATGCAATCATAATAGTGCCATTTGCATCGGCGATTACATTCGGAAGAATTCCCACGTTTGCCACACCAAACCCTAAGTTCAGGGGACCAACACCGTTAGCGGTCCAAATAGCTCCAATACCTCCGCCGCCATTGCTGCCATATCCAGCCAGATTATAGGCATTTCCCGGGACCAGGCCGCTGATGGTAATGTAGGCGTTCGGATCCTCGGGAGGAGCAGGAATGGTCAGTTTCAGGAGATAATCCCCAAATACGTCGCCATAACCCAATAGATCGGCCAGGTCGCATCCAGTCAGCGTAACGGTTACACCGGAATCGGTTGTTCCATCCGCCAGGAATAAGGTTGGCCCGGGGTAAATCGAAGAAATGGTATTGGGAGTAGCATAGGAAACCAACAATCCATTCCAGAAGGTACCCGTTCCGAACTGGCCGGGTATCGAGGCAGTCATCAAGGTATTATTTACGGATGGAACATCTTCCGAATTATACCCATTGAAATCGACGCGGAGGACATCACTCTGAGGCTCGATAAGACTACAAACGGGATCCCCCGGATCGTTACATTTGAGCCAATCCTGCGACAAGAGCGCAAAATCTTCCAGATTGACAATACAGTCCTGGTTCAAATCGGCGGGATAAAAGACACCCACATCCTGACACGTCGGTTCCGTGTAGATGGTAACATCCAGCGGGGTGGTTTCGGAGCCGAGGTTTACCCCGCTTCCAACCGCAAAATCCAGCGTATCACCGGCATTGAGAGTCAGGTAAGAACGATAGGAAACCTCACTGACTACTTCCAACTGACTAAACAGAACTGTGCTGGCATTTTGAATGACATAGCAATCGACTTCGCCAACATCACCCTGATAAAAGATGGCTTTAACGAAGTAATCATCCGTTGCCGGAGCCGTCCAGCGAACTACGGCGACATCCGCCATGTTGGGATCGTTAGGATCAGCTGGAGTTACACCCGGATGGGCGGCTGCAAATCCCGGTGGACATCCATAGAGGGGGGTGGTCAAATTGTTCAAGAACAGAGCGGGAACCATGCTGCCATTGGCAGGTACCAGATGCCACCAGGGAACTCCGGAGAAGGTATAAGCCTGACCGAAGAGAATCATCGTACTGGTATCCGGCGGATTGTTTCGCCAGGCATAATCCGGATTCTCAGCATCGGATCCGGGTATCCAGCCGTACGACCAGCCACAATGGGGATTCTCTTCAAAACTGATGTTGTCTTTCAGATCCCAGAGGCTGTCGGGACAGACCGGAGGTTCTTCGCAAGGGCCGGGAACAATGGTTACAGTCAAGGGGACTGTATCAGATCCAGCATTGTCCAATCCAGATCCAACGACAAAATCAATCGTATCTCCTTCCTCAACGGTGACGGTCATCTCGAAGGGTTTTCCGAAGTTCACATTCAGTTCGGATAACAACAAGGTGGTCTTATTCTGGATAATGTAATAATCACTAAGGCCGGTATCTCCCGAATCAAAGGTGCCGCTCACACAGTAATCGCCTGCCGCCGGCGCTGTCCATCGGACCACGGACATATCTTCTGTACCAGGATTTGCTACATTCACGCCACCATGCAGTGCAGTCCTTCCCGGTGGAACACCCAGTACGGTTTGATTCGTTGGGTTCCCTATAACAGCCGGAACTAAATAGGGGGATGCGGGAGCAAAGTGCCAGAACGGTATGCTAACACCAGTACCAGAAAACACAAAATAATTGTCATATAACATCATGTAAGTTGTGTTGGGACTGTCACGAAACGTAAAGTCCGGATCATACAAGGGGTCTTCCGGATCATTTTGCGGAGCGTTGGGATCGTCGAATTGGACCACCCAGCCGTAGGACCAGGCGCCATTGGGATTGGAGAAGAAACTCAAATCTCCGGCAAAATCCCAGGACTCCTGCGGCGGGTAGGTGGGAATCGTACTGGGATCGGCCTCAGGATCCGGAACATCGAACCGAATTTCACTTAATCCGAAAAAGGATCCGCCATAAGTGAAATGGGCAGCAATGACTACATATTTCGCCCATAGTTCCCCGAAATCGGGTCCGGCAAAACCGGCATACTCGGTTGTACCATCCGCCTGGGGCCAGGAAAAGGTTCCCAGAGTGTTCCAATGAAATCCATCCACCGAATAATCGATGGTAACGGAGTCAAGGCTGCTATCAGTAGCACCATCCTGGTTATAGTTCCAGACCCAGGTGGTGCCCAGTCTATATGGCTTGCCTAAATCATACGCTAGATATTCACAGCAGGAAGTGCCGCTGGGAGCGGTTCGAACGACGCTGCCGTTATTATTACCGGAATGCCACATATCCTCAAGTGCAACCGAATGGGTTTGATTGGGATGGACACCGGCCAACCCTGAGCCATTGACTGTGTTGATCGCTCCATGATCGGAACTGGACTGGGAGGAATAGTAAGCCTTCATAGTGGCTGTATCCCAGTGACCGGCGCCGATATAATTGGGGTCCGCGGCTCCGGCCGCACAAACGAAAACCAAAACCAACATGAAAACACAAATTTTTACCAATTTATTAAACATATATTTTTCTCCTAAAAAATTTATTTCCTTCTTTTTGAAACTTTTCATTCCTCTTTTTTTGATTCCTGTCAATAAACCTCCATTAAAAAAATTATGTTTTCAGAAAAAATACTACCTTCTCCTCTTGTTACTACCTCCTTTCTGCTTTGATCACATTGGATTCTCGTTCCGGTACATTTGTTAAGACAATTTTTACCAGATTTTCTTTATGGTTTGCCAGACGATCAAAAGCTGCTATGGCCTCTGAAAAAGGCAGGATTTGCGTAAAGAGAGATGTATCGATTTGGCCCGCGGCTAAGAGATTCAGGGCGTATTCAAAATCGCAACGGGTGTAGCAATAGGTACCGAGGATCCGGACTTCGCGGGCGACCACATCCAGGAAATCGACTTCCATTTTGCCGCCGGTCATCCCGATGGCCACCACCGAACCGCCGTTTTGCGTGATGTGAAGAGCGGTATTAAGGGTGCTGCCCAGCCCCACCGCCTCGAAACAGGCCTCCACCCCCCCATTGTTCTTTTGGATACGGGAAACAGGATCGTCCTGCTGCAAATGGATGGTAAGGGTAGCGCCAAGCTGGCGGGCCAGATTCAATTTATAGTCATCGATATCGATGGCGATGATGTTTTTAGCCCCGCCGATTTTCAGGACGCTCAAGGTAAAAAGACCGATGACGCCGGCACCGATAATGGCCGCCGTCTCCGGCAGAGGCTGCAGCTTGCCAACGGCATGGACCGCCACCGCCAGCGGTTCCACCAGGGCGGCCTCCGGATAGCTCAGATGGTCCGGCAGACGAAACACCAGATGCGCCGGCACGGTAAAATATTCCGCATAGGCGCCATCCCGTTCCACGCCCAGCACCGTCCGGTCGGGGCACAGGTTTTCCCGGCCGCTGGTACAGAATTGGCATTTTCGGCAGGAAATGAGCGGCAGGACCGTCACCCGGTCCCCCACCGCCGCATTGCGCACCTCCCGGCCGCAGGCGGCGATTTCGCCGCTCACTTCGTGGCCCATCGTCATGGGAGGCCTGCGCCGGGGCGTGGATTTCTGATAGGCATGAAGGTCGGAGCCGCAGATACTGGCCGAACGCATGGCGATGAGCACTTCCCCCGGAAGCGGCACCGGCACGTTCCGTTCCTGGAATTGCAATCTTCCGGGACCTTCATATATCAATGACTTCATCATTCCATGCACCTTGCAGATCCGCCCCCGTTTATTGAGACGGAGCTGCCTTTTTGCGTAAATTGTTGCCCAGATCCACCATCTCGGAAATAATCTCATACCCGAAACGGATATGTTTTCGCACCAGACTTTCGGCCTGATCCGGGTCATGATCCGCTATCGCCTGCGTAATATGAATGTGACGGGCGGGAAACGAATGCTCAAAGGATTCGGAGACGTTCAGCAGGATCATCCCCACCGCCTTGGTTACCAGGAACTCAAAGGCCAGATGCCCCTGCAAAATCAGGGCATCGAACAATTCGCACAACCGTTTATTGCTGGTAAATTCCACGGAGAGCCGATGAAACTCCTGATCCGCTTTTTGATATAGCTGTATATTGCGATTGACGCAGGAGGATTCAATCCGGTCACAGCACGTTTGCAGCTTATCGACATGCTCCTTGGTAGCTCCTTCAGCCAGTTCGCGTATAGCCACCGCCTCCATGATCTCCCGCAGCATATAAATATCCTTGACATCCTGCCGGGAAAATTTCCGGATAAAGGCCCCCTTGTTGGGGATCCGCTCGATCCAGCCATGCTCCTCCAGCTTGCCCATCGCCTCCCGGACCGTCATGTGCCCGATATCCAGATCCCGGGCGATGTCCCGATCACTTAATTTGGTGGCGGGCAGAAACCGCCCGTCGCGAATCCCGCTGACCACATATTCATACGCCCGCATCGGGGTGCTTACATTATTTTTAACATCCCTATTTTTGATCTTCATGAAAACTACCTTCATGCAGCAACATCAAACATCCGGCAGACTGCCGAATCAAAAACTGTTTTTTACACTTAGAAATAAACAAGATGATTATCGATGGTTTTATTGTAATACACTTATCGGCGTATGTCAACAAAGAATTTTTCAAAATATTTAAATTTATAATAAGATTTAAAATACTGTAATTACTTGATAATCAATTATTTATGTTTTTTTATATTCGAATTGCATGCTGCGTGCTCCGATTTATTTCTTCGACTTCACGATTATAATCATCACATTATTAAGCAATTATTTGTTTTTAGTATTGATATATTAGTAATACTATTGTAGAATAATTTCATTGGATATAGGACGACAACTTTATTAATCAAACAGCTTTGCTTTTCTATATGGCGCAATAGACTCCGTTATCTAAGGAATCATACGCAATGGTCATTGTATTCCCATATACCGGCACTCAGCCTCTGGAGATTCTTGCCTCGTATGATGCGCAGATATATGACATGACTCCCTATCCCGTGGAAGAGAAGGGGCCGGGTCATGTTCGAAAGGCATTGGCAAATCCTATCCAATCCCGGGCATTATCGGATCTGGCCCATGGTAAAAAACGGATTCTCATAGTTTCGGATGATATCTCCCGCCCTACCCCAGTGGCCCAGTTCCTACCCCTCATCCTGGGGGAACTCCAAATAGCCGGTATCCAGCACCAGCAGATCTGTTTCCTGATGGCGCTGGGAACCCATCGCCATATGAGCCGGGCGGAGATGGAAACCAAGCTGGGACCGGAGATCGTCCGGAACTACCAGGTTTTCAACCACGACTGGGAGAATCCCGATTGCCTGGAATATGTTGGGGATACCGGCCAGGGGGTTCCCGTATGGATCAACAAACTGGTTACGCAATCCGATTTGGTGATCGGGCTGGGCTCTATCATGCCGATTGACATCTGCGGCTTTACCGGCGGCGGCAAGATTCTGGTCCCCGGCGTCAGCGGCCCCATCACCGTTAATGAAATGCACTGGAATCGCGTGGATGTGCCCGCCGCAGCAGTCCTGGGCCAGACGGAAAATCCGATCCGATCCTCGATTGACTCGCTGGCACGGAAGGCAGGGTTGGATTTTATCGTAAATGTGATTCTCAATACAAAAGATGAGATCATTGGTTGTGTCGCCGGTGACATGGCAGCCGCCCACCAGCAAGGCTGCGAAATCGCCAAAAAAGTCTATGGCGTGACCATTCCCCACAAATATGACATTGTCATCGCGGATAGTTATCCCTTTGATATCGAGTTCTGGCAGGCCAACAAAGCCCTGGACAATGCCGGGGAAGTGGTAAAAAAGGGAGGCGTGGTGATTCTGGTCACCCCCTGCCATGAAGGCTTCAGCCGGATGCACCCGGAAATCCTGGAAATGGGGTATCATCCCATTCCCCGCATTAAGGAAATGGTCCATAGCGGGCAAATCAAACATAAAGTAGTCGGCGTCCATATGTGCCAGGTCAGCTCCGTAGCCGTGGAAAAGGCGAAATTGATCCTGGTTTCCACCGGCATTACCCGGCAGCAGGCAGAACGGGTCGGCTTCCACTGGGCCGCTACCCCCGCCTCCGCCTTACATATGGCCCTGAAGTTGGTTGGTACAAATCCTCAAATTGCGGTCTTGAAAAACGCCGCCCGTATGTTACCCCTGGTAGATAAAGGAAAATAAATATGTCACTTACCGGAAAAACCGCCATCATCACCGGCGCCGCCGGAGGAATCGGAAAAGCTACTGTCGCCTTGTTCGCCGAACAAAACGCCAATCTGGTGCTGGTCGATTACAACCAGCAGGGACTGGAGCAACTGACAAAATCTCTGGAACAGAAAAACCGGAAAATCGTCTCGTACGCCATCGATGTTTCCCATGAGCCGCAAGTCAAGCGGGTGGTTCAATCCACCATCGAAGAACAGGGACAAATTGATATTCTGGTCAACTGCGCCGGGATCTGCAAAATGATTCCTATTCTCGATATCAAGGTTACGGAATGGGATCATATGCTGGCGGTGAACCTGCGCAGCGTGTTCCTGTTTTGCCGGGAGACCTTTCGCCATATGAAAGAGCGAAAATACGGCAAAATCATCAATATCGGCTCGGCGGCCGGTAAGATCGGCGGCCTGGCGGCCGGCGCCCATTATTCCGCCAGCAAAGCGGGTGTGATATGCCTGACCAAGAGCCTGGCCCTGCAGGCCGCTCCCTATAAGATCAATGTCAACGCGGTTTGTCCCGGCCCAACCCAAACGGAAATGACCGACGCCTGGGGCGATAAAACCAACGAAGACTTTGCCGCGAAAATCCCTTTTAAAGAATACGCCCAGCCGCTGGATGTCGCGGAGGCGATTCTCTTTCTGGCGTCGGACCGGTCGAAATATATCACCGGGGAAATCCTGGATGTAAACGGCGGCCTGGTAATGGATTAGCGATTCTGCCAGGTATTTCGCGAGGATCTGGCTTGTAATGACTGTTGTTCATGTAGCAAAAGGAAGGACGGAACGGATGAACAAGGTGCTTATATCTCATTTTCTGATAGCGGCATTTTCACTCCTGGGGATGATCAGCGAACTGCCGGCCGGGGAGACCGATATCATTATCAACGAAATTATGTACAACCCATCGGCCTCCAATACCGGCGGAGAATTTGTCGAAATCTACAATCGCGGCGGTACGGCGGTGAATGTCAGCGGGTGGAAGCTGGAGGATTCGACCCAGGTAATGTTCACCCTGCCGACGGGAACCACCATCCCAGCGGGCGGATACCTCGTCTTTTACGATGATACGGAGGCGATTGCATTTTATGGCCTGAACACCGATATTTCCTATGGTCCCTACAGCGGCGGGCTGGATGGCAGCGGGGAGCGAATCCAGTTGAAGAATGCCGGCGGGACCGTGATCAACGAAGTCACCTACGATGACAACTGGCCCTGGCCCTCGGAAGCCGATGGCACCGGCCCCTCGCTGGAGCTATGGGATACCGCCTGGGATAATAATGACGGAGGCAGTTGGGGTTTCGGCCAGCCTTACACCCCCGGTACGGCAAATACTCCCGCAGCCTCCGGCGGCGGGGATATTGTGATTACCGAAATCATGTACAATCCCCAAAAATGGCGGTACATGGAAACCCTCAATCCATTCTGGACTCCATATGCCCCCTATTACTGGCAGGATGGCGATGATCTTGAGGGGGAATATATCGAATTGTATAATCGGTCTGCCGAAACCATCGATCTGACCGGGTGGCAACTCCTGGACGAGGAAGGGATTTTATATGAATTTGCCGGGTCACTCCTGAATGCCGGTTCGTACCTGGTTGTATGTTCCAATGCCGCCGCTGTAACCACACATTACGGTATTGCCAATACCGTTGGTGATTTTGCCATCGGGGGGGATCGGCTTTCCAATGGCGGCGAATGGATCAGCCTGAAAAATAATCTCGGTTTTCTGGTAGATACGGTTCGATACCGGGATGAGCCGCCCTGGCCCATCGGGCCGGATCAAACCGGCCATTCGCTGGAATGCCTGGATCCTGACTGCGACAACAACCAGCCCGGCAACTGGCGGACCTGCCGAAACACCTTCAACCCGGTGGATATGGCCGACCATTTTCCGGTAAATCCCAGCGTGGGTGATGAATACTTCCCGCCGCTGGGAACACCCGGTTCCGCCAATTCGGTTTCTTCCACTGGTCTGCCGCCCTTCGTCGATGTAGAAAAGATAGTCCATTCCCCTGCCACGCCCACCTCCCAGGATCCGGTTACGGTTACCGTCAAAGTAGCCAGCCGGGAAACGATTGCGGCTGTCACACTCCACTATGAAACCTTTAGTAAGCCTTATCAGGTTCCCAGCCAGACACAAACCCTGGCCATGTATGATGACGGCAGCCATGGGGATGGTCCGGCCGGTGATGGAATCTACGGGGCGGCCATCCCGGCCTTGAATACCCAGACCCTGGTCCGCTACCGGGTGACAGCGACGGACAGCAGCGCCCGCAGTTGGACCTGGCCGGATGAGGGGGAACCCAATCCGAACAGGGCCTACTTTGTCTATGACCACGAAATCATCAGCAATGCCTCGTGCTATTTTTTAATCATTCCGCAGGCCAATTACGATTATCTGCTGGCGAATATCTGGAGCCACAACTATGTGGAGGCCACCCTGGTGGCGGAGGGAATCGTGTATGATCATGTCGGCATTCATCTGCGCGGCCAGGGGTGGCGAGACCAGCCCAAAAAAGGCTGGAAGATCGCCTTCAATAAAACGGAATATCTGCGGGAGCTGAGCAGTCTGGATTTGGTAATGCATATGCCCGTCCAGCAGAAAGTGGTGCATGATTTGTTCTGGTCGCTGGGGCAGGGAAATCTGGCGACGGAGGTGGTGCGGTACTATATCAACGGCGATTTTTATGGTGTTTTTCTGGCGGAGGAATCCCCCAATGCCTCCTGCCTGCGCAGGCGGGGCC
>JAKJEP010000490.1 GCA_022705365.1 Planctomycetota bacterium
CAGGGGGAAGATGAAAGCGACGGCCAGGTGTGGGATAGCCTGCTGCGGGAAGAGACGACGCCGGAGGATATTTTTGATCAGGAGCAGGAAAAGGTATTGGTCCGGGAGACGGTGGACAAGATGCCGGACCATTTGCGTGAGATATTGATTTTAGCATATTTTCAGCAGATGCCGTATAAGGAGATGTCCGATATTCTGGCGCTGCCGCTGGGCACGGTGAAATCGAGGCTCCATGCGGCGGTGAAGTATTTTGCGAAATTGTATCACGAGGTTAGTGCCGAAAAGACAGATTGATGAAGTATGGACAAGTCACGAGAAGATAAATTACAGAGAGTGCTGGATTATCATCTGCGTCTGGATGATGAGGGGGAGCGTCGGGAAACCGATGCGCTGCTGGAGAAGGATGCCGAGGTGCGGCAGTTGAGCGAAAGTGTTCGTAAGATGCTGCGGCCGCTGGCGTCCTGGGCGGCGGAAACACCGCCGGACTACCTGATGGAACGGACGCTGCGGTTGATCGAGCATCATGACCAGACGCGGCGGCTGGAGGAAAGTACGCGGGAAAGCGCGGGAGGCGGGCAGGCCGGCGATTTGGGCAAGGGACGGGGGCGGTGGATTCTGGGGAATTTGCGGGATTTTGTGGCGGTGGCGGCGACGATTATGCTGGTGGTTATGGTGAGCCGGCCGGGGCTGGATAAAGCCCGTCAGCTTTCCAATAAGCTCAACTGTGCTTCCCAGATGCGGCAGGTAGGGGTTGGTTTATCGGAGTACGCCCTCGATAACGATGGTTCGCTGCCGTATGTGGCGCATCAGCCGGGGGCGAAATGGTGGAATGTGGGCAGTCAGGATGACGTGAATTCATCCAATACGCGGAATGTGTTTCTACTGGTCAAGAACGGCTATGTACCGGCGAAGGTTTTTCTCTGTCCCGGCGAGGGGGGCCATACAAAAATTAAAATTATCCTTACCCCGGAAGAACTCGGTATGATGCGGGATTTTGCCAGCCCGGAGCAGATCAACTACAGTTTTCGGCTGCTGTTCGATAAGAACCTGCTGCCTCTGGATGCCCTCAACAATACGGTGATGATGACGGATAAAAATCCGCTGTTCGAGGATTTGGAGCGGAAACGGCAGGAAGAGAGTCTGACGCTGACGGAGCAGCTTTTACAGGCCAATTCGCCCAATCATCAGAACCGGGGCCAGAACGTGCTGTTCAATGACGGGCATGTCGAATTCATGACGGACCGCTATTTGCAAATGAGCCGGGATGATATCTTTACGATTGAGTCGGCGACCCGCTATCAGGGCAATGAATTGCCGGCGTCGCAGCAGGATGTTTTCGTGGCGCCGTAAGGGGATTACCGGTTTGGGTGTATTCCGGGGAATGCTGTAACCATTTATAAATATGATACTTAGAAAAAGTGTCGTCTGTCTTTTCGTAGGGAATTTTAGGCTTGGTTTTCGGGGGGAAATTTCGTATAATATTTATTTCTATGGTTTTCGCAGAAATAAGCAGTTTGTTTATGATTTGTTGACAGGAGATAAAGGAGCCTATTTATGACCGTGAAATATTTTTTGGATGAAAAAGATATTCCCCGACAATGGTACAATCTGGCGGCGGACCTGCCGACGCCGCTGCAGCCGCCGCTGGGTCCGGACGGCAAGCCGGTGACGCCGGATATGCTGGCGCCGGTCTTTCCGATGAACCTGATTGAGCAGGAGGTGTCCCAGCAGCGGTGGATCGATATTCCGGAAGAGATCCTCAACCATCTGTATCGCTGGCGGCCGTCACCGCTGTACCGGGCGATCTATCTGGAAAAGGCGCTGGGCACGCCGGCGCGGATTTACTATAAAAACGAGGGCGTCAGCCCGGCGGGCAGCCACAAGCCCAATACGGCGATACCCCAGGCGTGGTACAATAAAAAGTTCGGCATCAAGAAGCTGACGACCGAGACGGGGGCGGGGCAATGGGGCAGTGCCCTGAGTTTTGCCTGTGCCTTAATCGGGCTGGAGTGCAAGGTCTTCATGGTGCGAATCAGTTTCGACCAGAAGCCGTTCCGGCGGCTGATGATGGAAACCTGGGGCGCTAAATGTATCGCCAGTCCCAGCGACCAGACCAACGCGGGACGGCAGATCCTGAAAGAAAAACCGGATACCCCCGGCAGCCTGGGAATTGCCATCAGCGAGGCCGTCGAGGCGGCGGTGACTGATCCGAAAGGGGAAACCCGCTATTCGCTGGGATCGGTGCTTAATCATGTGATGCTGCACCAGACGATTATCGGGCTGGAGGCGAAAAAGCAGCTAGCCAAGGCGAACGAGAAGAAAGTCGATGTGGTGATCGGCT
>JAKJEP010000491.1 GCA_022705365.1 Planctomycetota bacterium
GGCTGAGCGATTCGCGGGTATGCACTTCCAGCGTATGCCAGCCCTGGCTGAGCACCCAGAATTTTTTGGCGGCATTATTCGCAAAGGTAGTAGCGGTGTAATAATGCCAACTGGTAAAGGTATCCGACCAAAGGCTGGGACCGTTTTCTCCACTTTGCCAGGTTTCATCGATATTGGCATAAAACGAATTATTTGAACCGCCGGGAAAATTGCATCGGCCATGAACATAATACGTTCCCGCGGTTTCGACATAAAAGTTGACCACCATATCCCCGTCGTTGTCGGTATCGCTGATATAGCTGCCTACCGAGCCGCCGGCGGCGGTGGTTTGCATACCGGTGAGGATCCCATTTTCTACATCGATCACAAGATCGTCGGCCCCGGATTGGATCCAGCCGGGTTCGCCGGTGGCGGCGGCATTGCCCAGGAATACCCCGTCATTGTAAACCGCAACCGTGGAACCGGCGGCCGCCTCCAGATACAAAATCCCGTCATCAAAATTTACGAGGTTGCCGCAGGGGCCGCTGTCATCGGCATACCACAGTTCCAGACCGGTAGGGGCGGCGGGCGCCAGAAGGATTCTGCTTTCCAACGACTCCAGGGATAAGTTGATTTTTTTTGTTCTGGTCATATTTTTCATCCGAATCCGAAACGAAAATAATTACTAACAAACCATATTGAAATTATCGGGATGCTTAAATCCTTGAATAAGAAGGGTTTTTGGTAAAATAACACGCGCATGGGCGGGTTCGGCGCGGTATAGAATATCATCCTTTTTAATGCTAAAAAACAGGATATTATCGGCTATAATCAAATACCTGATGATACTGGAAAAAGAAAGGACCAAAAGCCGGTTTTATCGGACCTGATAAAGGAAAAATGCAGTTTATGGATAGAAGCCGGATGGCAGCAGCAGGAACCAAACCAACCAAACAATTTTTGCCCGTAACGGCAGAAGAAATGCGTCAGCGGGGTTGGGAGCAAGCGGATATTATTCTGGTTACGGCCGATGCGTATGTGGATCATCCGTCGTTTGGCGTGGCGCTGATCGGGCGCTGGCTGGAGAAGCTGGGGTATCGAGTGGCCGTGCTGGCCCAGCCGGATTGGCGAAGCGTGGATTCGTTCCGCGTTCTGGGTCCGCCCCGGTTGTTTTGGGGAATTACTTCGGGTGCCGTCGATTCCCGGCTAAACGATTATATGGCGCTGGGGCACCGTCGGAAGCAGGATCTGTACAGTCCCGGCGGAGTGGTGGGGCTGCGGCCGGACCGGCCTTTGCTGGTCTATACGGCGCGGGTGCGCGAGGCCTACAAGGGAATTCCGATCATTCTGGGGGGACTGGAAGCCAGTTTGCGGCGGCTGGTTCACTACGATTACATTGAGGACCGGCTTAAGCGCAGTGTTTTAATCGATGCCAAGGCGGATCTGTTGGTGCACGGGATGGGGGAAAAGGCGGTGGCGGAGATTGCCCGGTGGCTGGCGGCGGGGGAAAAAATGGAAGAGCTGACGAATATCCCCGGTACGGCGTATCCGCTGACCCAGGGCCGGACCGCTCCATCGCAGGCGGTGCGGCTGCCGGGCCTGGAAGAACAGCAGCAGGAACCGGCCCGGGTTATGGAAGCACAGATCCTGTACCAGCAGCAGGCCCATCCCGGCGGCAAACCGGTTATCCAGGACCAGAATGCGGCCGGGATCGCCGTCCTGCCGCCGGCCCCGGTTTTAACGGAAGCCGAACTGGACGGGCTGTACGATCTGCCGTTTACCCGGAAATGGCACCCGCGATACGACAAGGCGGGCGGTGTCCCCGCTTTGGAACCGGTGGCTTTTTCCCTCACCACGCACCGGGGCTGTTTTGGGGGCTGTTCCTTCTGTTCCATTTATTTTCATCAGGGCAAACAAATCGGCTGCCGGTCCATATCGTCCCTGTTGTCGGAAGCAGACCGCTGCCGTGCTCATCCGGATTTTCGCGGCACCCTCAGCGATCTCGGCGGCCCGACGGCCAATATGTACGGCATGCACTGCCCGCAAAGCAGTTCCTGCTCTCGAACCAGTTGCCTGTTTCCCGAACCCTGCAAAAATTTGAACCGGGAGTACGGCCCTCTCCTGACAATGATGGAAGCGATGCTCCGCTGGAAAAAAGAACACGCTGTCCACTTATTCGTTGCTTCCGGGGTTCGCCATGATCTGGCGTTATTCAGCCCGGAGTATATCCGGCTGCTGGCCGGCCATTTTGTCGGCGGCCATCTGAAAGCAGCGCCCGAACATACCGACCCGGACGTTCTGCGGCAAATGGGAAAGCCTTCGTTTGCCCTTTTTGAGCAGTTCGAGCGGCAGTTTCAGGTC
>JAKJEP010000492.1 GCA_022705365.1 Planctomycetota bacterium
AAGTTGTTTAAGCAGGTTGACCATTTCGATGGCGCTAGCAGCGGCACTGAAGCCGCGGTTTCCGGCCTTGCTGCCGGAACGCTCAATGGCCTGTTCAATGTTTTCAGTGGTTACCACACCATAGATAACCGGCAGTTTCCGGCTGAGGGAAATCTGTGCGAGGCCTTTGGAAACTTCGGCATTGATGTAGCCGGCATGGGCAGTCGAACCCTGGATCACCACGCCCAAGCAGATGACGGCATCAAACTGTCCGCTGTCAGCCATGCGCTGAGCCGCCAGTGGAATCTCAAACGAGCCCGGCACCCAGGCAATCGAAATATCGGCATCGCGGGCACCATGACGCAGCAGGCAGTCAACCGCGCCGTCCTTGAGCTGCGAAACAAAAATATCATTGAAACGGGCGCAGACGATCCCGAAACGCAATCCCGTTGCACTCAGTTTCCCTTCGTAAGTCTTGTATTTGCCTGTCATTGTTTTCTCCTGTTGTAGTGAGAGGAACCCGAATTACAGCATGTGTTCCATACGGTCTTTCTTCGTCTGCAGATATTTTTTATCGTGTTCATTGGCTGGGATAACCAGGGGTTCCCGACCAGTGACACGCAAGCCATAGCCTTCCAAGCCAACCAGCTTTTTCGGATTGTTGGTCAAAAGCCGGATGCTGCGGATGCCGAGATTGGCGAGGATTTGCGCGCCAATTCCATATTCGCGCAGATCGGGGGGGAAGCCCAGCCGGATATTGGCATCGACGGTATCGAGGCCGCGTTCCTGCAGATGGTAAGCATGCAGTTTATTGGTCAGCCCGATGCCGCGACCTTCCTGCCGCATATAAACGATGACCCCGCTTCCTTCGGCGACGACACGCTCCATCGCGGCGGCCAGCTGCAATCCGCAATCACAGCGCTGGGAATGGAAAACATCTCCGGTGAGGCATTCGCTGTGAACCCGGGTAAGAACATCCTCCTTGCCGGAAACATTGCCGTAAACCAGTGCAAGATGCTCGCAACCATTATGTTTGGCTACATAACAGTGCAAGTCAAACTGACCAAAATCCGTCGGCAGACGAACCGTCTCTACACGCTCGACCAAACTCTCCGTGCGACGGCGAAATTCAATCAAATCCGCTATGCAACCAAATTTTAAATCGAATTTTTTGACGAATTCCTGAAGCTGTGGTACCCGTGCCATCGTGCCATCCGGATTAAGAATTTCACAGATGACTCCGTAGGGTGCCAGTCCCGCCAGGCGCAACAGATCGAGAGTGGCTTCGGTATGGCCGGCTCGCACCAGGACGCCGCCATTGCGGGCGATCAGCGGGAAGACGTGCCCGGGAGAGTGAAAGTCACCGGCGAGGCATTTGGGATCGGCGATTTTGCAGATGGTGGTGGCCCGGTCAAAAGCGGAAATCCCGGTGGTGGTGCCCTGATTGGCATCGACGCTGACGGTGAAACAGGTTCCCAGCGGATCGGTGTTGCGGGTCATTTCATGCAGGCCGAGCTCGCGAGCGCGCTCCGCTGTAATCGGTGTGCATACCAAGCCGCGCCCGTGGGTGACCATGAAATTGATCGCTTCCGGAGTGACCTTTTCGGCGGATATGATCAGGTCGCCCTCATTTTCACGCCCCTCATCATCGGTAAGGACGATCATTTCACCAGCGGCAAGAGCGGTGCTTAATTCATCAATGGTATTGAACATCAAACAAAAACTCCCCAAATAATAATGGTAATTTCTCTAATATAGTCCTTTATACGCTAAAAATAAACCCGCCTGAACCCAGAAAAACATAGGGTCTGGATGTGGTTAAAAAACTAGTTTTCCCCGCGGACGCCGCAATGTTCCACCCAGGGTGCGGCAAGTTCTACGGCATGCCGCAAATAACTCAGGCGGGTACGGGGGATGTCCCGCAATTTTTCATCCGGCAAATCCGGACGTGGCAGAAACGGCTGGAATATCAGGCGTTTCGCACCCTGAACCATTTTGGCGCAGGCAAGAATTTCCGCATCATCATGAAATCCCTCGATCAGCGTCGTGCGGAATTCATAATCACGCGCTCCGCTTTTGATCCGTTCAATCGAGGCAACAATCGCCTCCGGATTCTGCCATCCGGTCAGTACTGGATACTTTTCGAGACTGCATTTGATATCCATCGCCAGAAAATCCACCAGGGGCAGGATATCGAAGAGCACATCCGGGCGGGAGCCATTGCTGTCGACTTTCAGGAGAAATCCCCGCTTGCGCAGGAATTCGAGGGTGGCTTTGAGCTGCGGTTGCAGGGTTGGTTCGCCGCCGGAGATGCTGAAGGCATCCACCCATTGCCGGCGATATTCATCACA
>JAKJEP010000493.1 GCA_022705365.1 Planctomycetota bacterium
GCGGAAGAAGGATTCGATTACGGAAGTGAGCAAGATTCCGCTGCTGGGCGATATTCCGCTGGCCGGGGCTTTGTTCCGGTTTGAAGGGGAAAAGACCGTCAACAGTGAACTGGTGGTCTTCATTACCCCGGTGGTGGTGACGGATTCTGCCCTGTCGCAGCGGGAGCAAACGCATCTGGACAATACGGATGCGGAATTGTGTACGCCGGCCTTCGGTGCGGCCCGCGTGGACCGGTGCCATCCCTAGGAAGGAGCTTGGTTGGTGTAATCCATCATCGGATTTTTTGTTATGGCCGGCCATACCAAATTTGATGCAAGAAATATTTATCCGCACCGCAAGCTGTGTTGTCAGGCGGGTTTTCTGCCGGTGCCGTTGAAATGTGTGCCCTACGAAAGCCTGTCGGAGCTGGATTTGTATCTGAGCAACGGGTCGGATTATGTTTTGTATCGGAATATGGGGATTCAATTCAGTCGGAAGGATTATCAGCGGCTGCTGGAGGCGGGGATCGAATCGGTGTATGTTTCCGTTCGAGAGCATCAGTTATATCATCAGGCGCTGGAGCGGAGCCTGGAGGCAATTGTGGCCGATCCGGAGATCCAGCAGGAAAAGAAGGCGGAGATTCTCTATTCCACCAGCCTGGAAATTGCGAATCAAATCATGCTCGAGCCTCCGGCGAAAAGGGAAATTAACCGCACGGAAAGCCTGGTTCACTCGACCGTAAAGATGATTATTCAGAACGATACGGCCTTTCGCCAGCTTTTCAGTGTATCCAACCATGACTACTATACGGCTACGCACATGGTAAATGTCTGTTCGTCGGTGGTGTATCTGGGCTGGAAAATGGGCCTGCTCCAGGAGGACTTTCTGCAAAAAATCGGGGTGGGCGCGATGCTGCATGATGTGGGGAAGCTGTTCATCTCCGCGGAACTGCTGAACACGGAAGAGAAATTTACGGATGACGAGTATAAACAGATCCAGAGCCATGTTCAACTGGGCTGTGAGCATTTGTTGCGGGTGGCCAGCCTGCCGCCGGAAAGCATGATGGTGGTGGCGGAGCACCATGAGCGGATGGACGGCAGCGGCTATCCGCTGGGTTTGCAGGGGGAGGAGATTTCGCTGGCGGGACGGCTGGCGGCGGTGGTGGATACCTTTGAGGCGATGACCTCGGTCCGGCCCTATCGGCGGCATACGTTTTCGGTGGAAGATGCGCTGGAGTATCTGGAATATGGGGCGTCTTATAAATATGATCAGGAAATCGTTACGGTTTTCAAGAGCTTGATGCTGGAAACGCTGGATTTGAAAGGGGGCAGAGCGAATTTCGATTCTTATGCGGAATTTCTGTGCGGGATAACGGATAACAAACGGGCGAAACGCGAGGCTACCCGGTATTACTTCCGCATTCCGGCGTATATTCGGACCATTAACCGGGTGGAAGAGGAGTTGAAGCTGGGGCCGGCCAAGTCGATTATCATTCACAATATGTCATCCTCCGGTTTGGGTCTGCTGAGCTGCCGTCCTATGAAGCCGGACCAGAATATCTGTATTACCATACCCATCCTGGGCAAACCGATTCACTTAATTGCTGTGGTGGTAAGGTGTTATAATCATGGGGATGGGTGGTACACCGTTGGGGCGAAATTTCACACTCCGGTTGAGAAAAGCTTTATTCAAAATTTAAAAAACCAAAAAGTTAACTGATTTCATAATAAAGAGTTAAGTTAATTTAGCCGGGGTGAAGGGGCAGGGGAATTCCGGCTTTTTCTGTCCGTGTTTTCGGGAAATCCAATTAATTTTATAAAAAATACTTGCATTTCGTTCGGTTTGGTCCTACAGTACCCGGTCTTAACGAAAGTAAGGAGTTTTAGTATGTCGCGAGTATGTGCAATAACAGGTAAGCGAACTCAGGCCGGGCGGAGTATCTCCCGCCGCGGTAAGGCCAAATATTTAGGCGGAGTCGGCCGCAAGGTGACCGGAATCAGCAAACGGAAATTCAAGCCGAATATCCAGAAGGTCCGTGCCTTGGTGGACGGGAAAATTGTCCGCATGCGGGTTTCCGCCAAGGCGATACGCAACGGGCTGGTGACCAAGGCCCCCAAGCGGAACTGGAGCGGGGAGTCGGAGAAAGCGACCGCGTAAGCAATTTATTCACAGATAGCTAGAAATGATAAACGAGGCCCCCAAGCCTCGTTTTTTTTTAATCAAGTCCTGGAAAGCCACCGACTGAACGAGTTAAATTGTTGTAAAATAAGAAGTTAACCCGCATTTCTCACGGACTTTCGATTTTCAGCGGTCTTTTTGCCCGCCTTCTTCGTTCTCGTCGCTATCTGTC
>JAKJEP010000494.1 GCA_022705365.1 Planctomycetota bacterium
ATATTCATCTGGTATATGAGATTCTGCTGAGCCGTTTCAAGCCGCATGAGGCGGGCCGGATCGATCAGGAGAAACTGCTGCGGCAGATCACCGATTTCCGGAAATTTATCGCGCTGGTGAATACGGCGGAGCTGGACCTGCTGATGAAAGGGGATATCGCCGCCGCTCTGGAACACATCACCAGCGATCTGACGGAGCAGCATTCGGCGGTCTGGACGTTCCGGGAAAGCACCAAGGAATTTATCCTTTCGGGCGACAAGTGGCTGCTGGCCCATACGTTTGTGCCATGCACAGCGTATTTGAAAACGGCGAAAGAGACGATCAAGACCGAATCGATTCATTGTTCCACCGGACTGGGGCACATGAGTTTTTTCCCGCCCCAGCCGGAAAACCAGCACGCCCTGCTGACGTTCAACTGGAAGATCGAGCGGAACCGCATGATTCAGCGGCAGTGGCAGGAGCAGGAATATCCGATTCTGTCGGTTCCCTCGGGGCGGAAGCCCTTTTCCCCCCGGAAGATCTATCCGCTGATTGTGAGCAAGAAGAAGCTGCGAAACCAGTACGCGACGGTTCTGCTGACCAACGGCACCGGCGCGGTCTGCCAGATTCCCGCCCTGCCGCAGGCCATGCATACCAAGTATGATACGCTCCTGTCGATCGGTACCGGTCCGCAAACTCCGGCCAATCGCATTTCCCTGGTTAAAGCCATCAAGGAAACGGTGCAGGTGGGGGAAAAATACTTCGACCTGGACCAGAGCTTTCTGAGCTGGTTCACCCGGTATCCGCATCCGACCTGGGAATTTCTGTATGATGACGGTGAATACCATCTGCGGATCGAAAAATCCATTGTGATGCCGCAGGGCGAAACCTCGGTTTATATCCGCTATAAATTGCGGGAAGGCAACGCCTCGATCAACCTTATCTGTAACGGCTATCTGGAATATCGCATGATCCATGAGCAGTTGATCGCCACGGAGGAGCTTCGCCATCGTTATGAGGGTCAATGCCGGTATCTGCTGTATCCGCCGGGGGTGGAATTCCAGCCGACCCCCGAGGTGAACGTGAAGATGGCGGCCCAAAGCGGAGAATATATCGAGCAAAAACACTGGGTTCCCAACGTCTTCCTGGCCCAGGACAAGGAGCGCGGCCTGGATTGCAGAACCGATCTGTTCGCGCCGGGCACCTTCCATCTGGTTCTGCACAAAGGCAGCAGCCAGGTGCTGATGCTGACGGCCAGCTACAAGCCGGAGGAAAAAATACCCGTCGATGCCATTTCGTTTCACAAAGCGGAACTGTCGGAAAACAAACGAATCAAATCAATGCTGGGACGAGTCCCGATCCTGCCGGCCCAGAAAGATTCCCTGGTACGGATGCTGGCCTGTGCCCTGGACCAGTTTATTATTCAGACGGATCAGGGCCGCCAGTTGATGGCCGGTTATCCCTGGCTGGGTTCCCTGACCCGGGATGCGCTCTATTGCGTGGGCGGGCTGCTGGCGGCTGGACGGGCGGATGTGGCGGAGGATATTATTGTGGCGGCGGCCACCAGCCAGCAGAAAGGCCTGGTATGCGACTGGCTCAACAGCGGACCGGCGGACCGGACGAATCTGGAAGGCAGTCTGCGTCTCTTCCTGGCGGTTCATCAGTATGTAACGGCCACCGAAAATCCTGCCTTCTGGGATCGGCCGGTACATCCGACCCAGACGGTTCGGGACGTTCTGCTGGATATGTATCGGAACCTCAAGGAAGGAAGCGAAAACGGCCCGTATCTGGATGCGACCAGCGGACTGCTCTATTGTCCGGCCAACAGCACCTGGATGAATACCACCCATCCGCAGGCCACTCCGCGACCGGGTTATCCGGTGGAGATTCAGGCCTTGTGGTTTGAAGCCTTGTCGATTGCGGCCCGGCTGGATTCCTCCTGTGCGCGGGAAGCAACGGAGATTCGGGAGCAAATTCAGAAAAATTTCATGCATTTGTACTGGCAGCCGAATCGGAATTACCTTTCGGATGTGCTGCTGGCCAGCCGGTCCCTGCCGGCTGCCCAGGGGCAGGTGGATACCGCGCTGCGTTTCAATCAGCTTGGGGCCATCCAGGCCGGTCTGGTTCCGGTCGAGGAGGGCCGCATGATTGTGGACCTCATATCGCGGTGGCTGCTGGTTCCGGCGGCTATCCGTTCGCTGGCGGAGGATCCGCTGTCGGTACCGCTGGCGATTACCGACGACAGGGGAACTGCGCTAACGGATCCGCGGATGCCCTATCAGGGACAATGCACCGGGGATGAAACCGCCCGGCGGGTTGCCTATCACAACGGCACGGCGTGGCCCTGG
>JAKJEP010000495.1 GCA_022705365.1 Planctomycetota bacterium
GCCTGCACCACTACGCCGCGATCATGGTTGGCAAGCAGACGCTTCCGTTGGGCGCTGCGGTAAACGATACGGGGGTGAATAAAAATCTGGATTTCTGCCCCTGATCAGGTCGAGGGCAAGCTTGCGCAGGAATGACCGGCGGGCGATAAGCTAGTATATGGGGACGTATATATAGACGGAACGGAAGAATCCGACTGGGGCGGTTGCGGCAGGATGGGGAGTGAGCAGGTTATCGGACGGGGTGGTGCGTTCGCGGGGGGGATTTTATGCCGGAGTTTGGTAATGACCAGCAGGAATTTGGCCGATAGCATTACAGAGTGGCTTTATTACCCCAAAAGAAGAGGATCGGTATTTTACGGTAAGAAAAAGGGTTTTTCAGTAGGTATTTGCGGAAAATCAGATGGCAGAAGAGGTACTTGTAAAAGAGGAAGCAGCTGGGAATCCGCTTTTGTGCAGCCAGGCAGGATTATTGCCGGTACCCTTGCGCTGCGTACCGGTGGAAAGCCTGACCAATCTGGAAATCTATTTGCAGACGGGGGGGAAATATTCGCTTTACAATGCCAAAGGGCTGCATTTTGGCCTGAGGGATGCGGAGCGGCTGCTGGAGAGGAAGATTGAATATGTATATATATCGGTAAAAGATCACCAAGTGTATTATGAGACCATGGAGAAGGCGCTGTCCAGGATCGTAGGGGATCCGAATATCCAGGAGGAGAAGAAAACCGAAATTTTATATGCTACCGCGATCGAATTATCCAATCAACTGTTGGCGGGGCCGCCGGGGAAAGAGGAGGTGAAGCGGGCGGCCAATGTGGCGCGGGCAACGGTCGAATTGATTATGAGAAACCGAACGGCCTTCGGCGGGCTGTACGAGATTTTCAACCATGATTTCTATACGGCGACCCATCTGGTCAATGTTTGCGGCCTGTCCATATCGCTGGCCCAGAAAATGGGTTTGTACGATGTGGAAATTTTGCAGCAGATTGGCACCGGCGGATTGCTGCACGATGTGGGGAAGGTGTTTGTCCCGAACGAAATACTCAATACCACGGAACGATTGACGGCGGAGCAGTTTGAAACCATCAAAAACCATGTCTTGCTCGGCCGGCAGCATCTGGAAAAAGTGATGCTGTTATCCCCCGAAATTTTGGCGGTGGTGTCGGAGCATCATGAGCGAATGGACGGCAGCGGGTATCCGAAAGGGCTGCGGAATGAGGAGTTATCGCCGCTGGGGCGGCTGGCGGGGATTGTGGATACCTTTGACGCGATGACCTCAGTGCGACCGTATCGCAGCCGCACATTTTCCGTGGGGGAAGCTTTACAGGAACTAGAAGATCAAATGCCGAAAAAATTCGATAAAGAAATCGTGAATGCCTTTACGGTGCTGATCGAAAAATCACTTCCCCAAAATACCATGGCCAACAGCCCCGGCGGCCCGGGCGGGGGGAAGGTCCAGATTTCCGCCGAAACTATTTCCGGGGCCAAATGTACGCAGTTTTATTTTCGGATTCCGATTACGGTCCGAAAGCTGGAGAAAACGGGGGATAAATTGTCGCTGGGACCGGCGCGGAAGCTGACGGCGCATAAAATTACCTGCGTTCGTATTGGTTTTTTGAGCGATTTGCCCTTCCTTCCGGACCAGAATATTTATATTACCAATCAGCAGTTGGAAGCCATTGGTATGAATAAGCTGATCGCCACGATTAGCCGCTGCATAAACCATCGGGACGGCTGGTACACGGTGGAAGCCGAATTTATTCATCCTCTGTCTATAGAGATTATTGACAAGCTGAAAACCATTACGGCGGTACGGGAAGTGTCTCTGCTGGCGGAGAACTGAAGTCCAGCCGGTGCAATTCCGAAGGCGGCCGGTCAGGGCTGGGGGGGAGATTGCCAGAGCCAGTAATCGAGATAGGCGGCCAGGTCGCCGAGGTCGATGGTGTTGTCGGCGGGGGCGGCCAGGTCGCAGGCAGCGTTCCAGAGCGGATCGCCGGAGGTGCTCTGCCAGGCGGCGGCGAGGATGGCGAAATCGGCCAGGTCCACCGTGCCGTTATGGTCGAAGTCGGCGGGGGCGGAGGTGAAGGCGCCGGGGGCCGGATCGGCGGCCAGCCAGGCGGCGGGGTCATTGCCCGGCCGGGCCAGCCAGATTCGCTGAAGGGATTGGCCCGTACCGGAAGCGGCTGGGGGCCAGGGCGAGAGGTGGGAGTAAATCATTTCATCGACGATAATCCAGGAGAGTTCGGTCGGGTTGGCCGGGTCATCTGACGCCTGCGGCCGTTCCAGGGCCACTCGTGAAGTGTAGTTGGAAAGGCTGC
>JAKJEP010000496.1 GCA_022705365.1 Planctomycetota bacterium
TTTTCCGCATTGACTGCGGCGGCGGCCAGGTCCCGTTCCTTGAGGATCGCCGCCCAGGCATTGATGGCAATCCCGAGGATAATCACGCATACCCCGCCGATAATCGCCAGCCCCCTCCGTTCCAGGATGGTATCAAAGTGTTCGGTAAATAACGGCAGCAGGGAACCTACCACGATTACCAGCCCCATCATCAGCGAATATCCCAGGGCCAGGCCCAGGTAGGCAATCCCGAAGCCGAAGGCAATCGCACTGAAACCCCAGATAAAACCAAATAAAGAGACCACGCTGATCGTTACCCAGCTAACCTGGCTGTACACCTGGAACAAGTGCGGGACGTTAAGAAGGGCAACCACCCACGGGACCACCAGCAGGGTCCAGATCGTCCACATACTCCAGGTATTCTCCCACCTCCATTTCGTGGTGAACTTCATGGGAAACCCGAACGAACCGCTGAACATCCCGGTTAGCAAAGCCAAAAAAATGCCCGTCATGAACCATTCCTATCCTGTAATCCAGATCAAACCTATCCGTCCACCAATTCCAGTTCCCTGGATATAATTACGTCACTCAACCGGTTTACTCTCGTTGTACCATTCATTGCACCGAAAGGGTATTGGCCCAGCCGAGGATGCCAACACCAACCAGCAATATCGCCAATCCGAATGCCATGACCGTCAAGCCCTTTTTCCCGACTCCTTTCCATTCGCCGGAGAGAATCCCCAGGATATTGGCCCAGAAGATCCCGATGGTATTGAACACCGCCCAGCCGATGGAGGGACCTGATTTTTCTCCCAGATTTACCGAGGCCATCGCGAAAATAGCGATGGAACCGGCCCACAACAGGCCCATGATGAGGGTATAGAGGTAATAGCGCCTGGTTCCTTGGGCCCGGTATAAGTGCCAGGCATGGTTTTTCTTCACCAGCCACAGACAATACGCCAGATTGGTGAAGAAGCCGGCGGATAGCGCGATGGGCCAGATCGAGATGGGGGCCAGTGTTTTACTGACTCCCAACAGTTCCGCGGCGGTCTGCAACTGGCTGCCCTTAATAAAGGCATAGTTCAGCATCGGACCGGTGAAACCGGCCACCAGGCAGATGATAATTCCCTTCCCCAGCGATTTCTTTTGGGCCGGTTTTTCCGCCGGAGTCGAGGCGGCTGTCAAATCGTGTTCCTTAATAATGGCTGACCAGGCATTAATCGCGATCCCGATAATAATGACTACTACCCCGCCGATAATCGCCAGGCCGCTCTTTTGCAGGACCGTATCCAAGTTCTCCGTAAACAGCGGCAGCAGGGACCCGACCACGATAATCAGCCCCATCATCAGGGAATAACCCAGTGCCAGGCCCAGATAGGCGATGCCGAAGCCGAAGGCGATGGCGCTGAAGCCCCAGATGAAACCAAACAAAAATACCCAGCCGATGGCGGCCCAGCCGGCCTGGCGGAAAACCTCGAACAAATCCGGGATGGCACAAAAGGCGATGACCCAGGGCACCACCAGCAGGGTCCAGACCGTCCACATGCTCCAGGTATTTTCCCATTTCCATTTCGTGGTGAATTTCATGGGGAAACCGAAGGAACCCGTACAGATGCCCGCTACCAGTGCCAGCGCGATACCAAACATAGCCTTACACCTTTCGTGGTTCGGATCCTGTATCTATATCAGTCCAGATGGAACCATTCGGCCATATTGGCCCACCATTCCCCCTCGGCGCGGGTGGACAACGGTTCCATACACGGTTTGACCTCGGCCCACCATTTCTGCGTGGTCGGGTCGGCCGCCATTTTCGCCATATCGCCGTCGAAATCCCTGCCGACATATTCGAAGTAGGAGAACAGAAAGCCGTCCTTCTCGTAAATCGAATAATTCTGGATATGGCATTGTTTAATCATTTTGAGCACCTCCGGCCAGGGCTGGGCGTGCAGGGCTTTGTATTTTTCCGCCCCTTGCGGTTTCAATCGACAGACCATTCCAAAGCGTTTCATGGCATTCTCCACAATTTACGGCTGAGATTCATTCCAGAGGGTATATATTTTTTTCTGCCGGGGATCCAGGGAATTCGCATACGAAGTGATCACCTGATTCAGGCCCTGATAGAGCCGGATGGCGGTATCCCGGTAGGTCTTGTCCGCCGCGGCCTGGCTTTCCTCCGCCGCCAATTTGGCAATTTTGCCGGTTTCCAGCAGCCCGGCTCGCTGCCGCACGGTCAGCATATATTCCAGGGCCAGTTGGGCCTGAGCCGATTCATAGCTCTGGCCCACTCCCTCCGCCCCGGTTTTTTCACAAAACGCCTGCAATCGGGC
>JAKJEP010000497.1 GCA_022705365.1 Planctomycetota bacterium
GGTCCAGTCCTGGCCGTCGGAGATCAGCAGCAGGGGCCTGGGGGCGATGAGGGCGGCGATCTCGGCGTTGTTGGTTTCGTGGGTTTGGCTCTTGTGGATCGGCATGCCGCTTTCGCAATTGCAGCCGCCGAAGAAATGGGCGGAGACCATGACGACCGGGACGGAGACGGCAATGCGGTCATCGAGGGCGGCCAGCAGGAAGGACTGGGTCCCGCCGCCGGAGGCACCGGTGACGGCGATGCGCCGGGGGTCCACATCCGGCTGGGAGAGCAGAAAATCCAGCGACCGGATGCTGTTCCAGCACTGGAGCTGGAGGAGGTTGGGGAGATTATGCTCCCAGCCGGCGATTTTGGATTCGCCGTAGCCGATCATGTCATAGGCAAAGACCACGGCACCCATGCGGGCGAAATTGGCGCAGCGGTATTGCATGTCGGCTCGGAAGCGGCCGATGTCGCCGGGCTGGCCCCAGTGGCCGTGCGGGCAGAGGATGCCCGCGAAGGGGCCTGGCTGGCCAACCGGCCGGTAGAGATTGCCGGTGACGAAGAAGCCGGGGCTGCTTTCGAAGGCGACATTTTCGACCGAATAGCCGTCGAAGGTGCGCCGGGAGTGGATGATCGGGTTCAAGGGGGTCTTTTTGGGCAGGGGGATCAGGCCGGCGCCGCGGAGAATGCCCTGGCGGATGGTTTGGGCGCGGGCTTGCCATTCGGCGGCGGTGGAATAGGTCTGGGCGAAGCGGGCCAGTTGCTCGACGGCCTGGGCCTCGGTCTGGAAATCGCCCTGGCAAAGCTGGGGCGGCTGGGTTGGTTCGGTCGGGGACGCCGGGCGGTCAGACGGCTGGCAGCCGGTCAGTAGTACGGAAAGACAAAGAACGGCAGAGATTCCGAAGCGCATGGCAGGTTTCATTTTTTATTCCTTCAGGGTAAGAGGGAAATATTTTTCCGCATTGTAATAGCAGATATTCCGCACCATCTCGCCGATCCACTCCAGATCGCCGGGGAGCTGGCCGTTTTCCATTTCCGAGCCGAGCAGGCCGCAGAGGACGCGGCGGAAATATTCGTGCCGGGGGTAGGAGAGGAAGCTGCGGGAGTCGGTGACCATGCCGACGAAGCGGCTGAGCAGGCCGTAGGCGGAGAGGATATTGAGGTGGCGTTTGATGCCGTCTTTGTGGTCCTGGAACCACCAGGCCGGGCCGTACTGCATCTTGCCGGGACAGGAGCCGTCCTGGAAATTGCCGAGCATGGCGGCGATCAGTTCGCTGGCGGCGGGGTTGAGGTTGTAGAGGATGGTTTGGGCCAGTTGGCCGGCGGCGGCCAGGTGGTCGAGGAAGCGGGCCAGGGGACGGGCAAGCTCCGAATCGCCGAAGGAATCAAAGCCGGCATCCGGCCCGGCCAGTTGGAACATGCGGGAATGGTTGTTCCGCAGGGGGCCGAGGTGGAACTGCTGGACCCAGCCTTTTTCAAAATCCATGCGGGCCAGCTCCAGCAGGAGGGCGGATTTGAACTGCATCTGCTCGCCGATATACAATTCCCGGCTGGTGCGGATTTTGTCGAAAATGGCGTCAATTTCTTTGTGAGTATAATCGGCGGCGTAGGCGGTATCGAGGCTGTGGTCGCTGAGGCGGCAGCCCTGGGCATGGAAGAAATCATGACGTTTACGGAGGGCCTCGAGACAGGTTTGATACGTTCGGATTTCGAGGCCGGTGAGGGCCGCCAGCCGGTCCAGCCAATCGTTCAGGGCGGGAAGGTTTTCCACGGCGAGGGCCTTATCCGGCCGCCAGGTGGGAAAGACGGCGACTTCGAAACCGTCTGCGCGGATTTTCCGGTGATGTTCCAGGGTATCCAGCGGGTCGTCGGTGGTACAGACCACGCGGACCTTCAGGCGGCGCAGCAGGTGGCGGGCGCTAAAAAGCGGGCTGCGGAGCATTTCCCCGCAGGTATCGTAGATTTTCCGGGCGGAGGCGGGGTTCAGGAGGTCGCTGACGCCGAAATAGCGTTTCAGCTCCAGGTGGGTCCAGTGATGCAGGGGATTGCGCAGGGTGTAAGGGACGGTAGCGGCCCATTGTTCAAACTTTTCATAGTCGCCGGCGGCCCCGGTGCAGAAGCGTTCGTCGATGCCGTTGGCGCGCATGGCCCGCCACTTGTAATGATCCTCGTTCAGCCAGATCTGCGCGAGATTCTCGAAGCGGGCGTCTTCGGCAATCTGGCGGGGGGACAGGTGACAGTGATAATCGTAGATCGGCTGGGGGGCGGCATAGGTCTGATAGAGGGCCTGCGCGGTCCGGTTGGGCAGCAGAAAATCATCCG
>JAKJEP010000498.1 GCA_022705365.1 Planctomycetota bacterium
TCCACCTTCGATCCGTCATACACCGTATCCTCACCAGGGGGATACGATGTTCCTTGGCCATCCCAGTACCATACATGAACCCCATTGACTTCTTTCCTTTTCCTGTTATTCTTTCATCATAGGCAGACACAAATCCCATCCTGTTGTATAGGATGCTGTATTTAGGCTTCGCTTAAGAATCGCATATCGGTGTCGATATGCAGTTTTAACAGTTGTGAGAGGCAGTAATGAAAATGAATATTGTAATCAAAATAGCGATCATTTGCGGTGCGATAATTTCCATAATTGGGATTTTTGGAACATTTATGCGTATGTCAAGTAATGATGGTGCACTTGCTCTTACCGGCGCAGTGTTTTTTTCTGCTGGTATTATAGCTGGCACGATAGGGACTCGCAAATAAAGCCAGCCTGGATCGGCAACATGTTAGCCGGTGCGATACCATTTTTTCTTTTTCCAAACTCCCAAACCAAAACCTCCATTCCTGCCAAACAAAATCTTTTTTATTTTCTTCATCTTTGCTCATTTACAGATAAAATTCTTTTTCCTCACCCGTTCTACTTTCTCGCCTCTGGCGTAGTGCCCATCGGAAGCCCCGGCACGTACCGCCGGCCTCTGGCCAGCTCTTTCTCCCTGTCCTGCTGGCCTCTTACTCCCCCGGCGCCCAGCCGAGTTTTGACAAACATTGCGATAATATCCGCAGTTTATCAACTTCTTTATCATCGAGCTGTTTATCCTCAATGAACTGGCAGATTACCGATGCAAACGCCTTGGCATGAAGCATGCGAACCTGTTCTTTAGGGATTTGCAGGCGGCTGCGGATTTCAATAATCGCCGCTTGTTCAACACCTGTAATTTCTAGATCGGCAAGAACCGTTCGCAGGCCTTCCCAGTATTCCTGAATCGCCTGCTTGACAGGATCCATCAACGTAGGCGTTTCTGCCGTAATCCGCGATTTTCTCCGGCGGCATGGTTTTAACTGGAATACGGATGGCCCCGAGAGAGGGTCGTTCATAAAACTGTTGAAGAATTTGTAATTTTTCCGCCGGGATAACTGCCCAAAGGTTATAATATGTTGTTCGGCTAAAACCTTGTTGTAGTATTCCATCAGCCGTGCCGAAGCCTGCACATCATGGGCGGCGATATGGGCATCATTATATTCAATCCGATGATCCCGGCAGGCCTGCCCCAGATTGCAGCGGCAGCCCAGATCCAGCAGCGGACGCATATACATCAGGCAAAAATGAGGAGGAAGGACATCCACTCCGATGCGGCTTAGTTCATAGTTCAGGAATTTCATGTCGAAATAAACATTATACGCCGCCAAGACGCAACCTGAAAGAGCATCGACAAAATCCCCGGCTATATCGCAAAATAGCGGAGCATCGGCAACATCTTCATCGGTAATTCCATGAATTTCCGTGGCCGCCACCGGCCTTTGGGGATTGACCAGCGTATCAAAGGCCAGATAAGGCTTGCGGCCGGGTTCCAGTTTGGCGACAGAGATTTCCAGTACCCGATCCATCCCCGGCGAAAGACCCGTTGTCTCAAAGTCCACAATCGCAATCGGCGTTTCAGAAATTTTATGATCGTAGATTCCTTTTATGGCAGCCATATCGTAATTCCTTTAACGATTCTTATGTTTGAACCCTCCGCAGGCGGAAGTATCCTCTCACTCAAAGGCTGGAGGTTAAATGAAAATCCCTTTTCCTTGCCATCTTTTTGCATTAACACCGCGCATCTCCGATTCTGACCCTGATTCTCCCAAAACTTCCTTCCTTGTCAATAAATTAATATTTTTAATCTCCCTAGTCCTCCTTTTCCTCTTTCTGCCCCCAGCCGGAAACGCAGCTAAGAGACGCCTGGTGCGGTAGGATTTATCGCATCAAAGCCGCCGGCAAAATCCTCTTCACGGGGGGAAACCGGCATTCCATGCGCCCGAGCTGGAAATATCCCTTCAGCCAATCGTCACACTCCTCCGACCTTGAGGCGGTGTGGCCAGCCATCTTATTTCTGTCTGTCATGTCCGATTTATCTGAACTGATAACCGAGTTAATCCAGGCAATCTTCCCTATCCCCCTTTTTCACCGATAACTGATAACTATATTATATACACGTGAAAACTTCATTCATTTTTACCTATGTTTTGCCCCACTTTTATATCACTTTAACACACTTTTATATCACTTTCTTCATGTTTTGTTATACTTTATTCAACATTTACCAACTCACCCTAACCGTTACAAATTACCAAAAATATTACCCATCATACCAAAAATCTTACCCAACCGTTA
>JAKJEP010000499.1 GCA_022705365.1 Planctomycetota bacterium
TACACCGGAAACACAAGACGCCGAGTGCACTAATTTTGATTACGAATTGTCTCCCGTTTTTAAAATGACTTCCAACAGCATATCCGCAAAACATCATCAAGGTTATGCGTGGCCATGTGAGTTTTCTCACAACGGATTGCCCTCCGCCTTTGATACTGATCGTACCTATCAGTATTCAAGATGTACGGAAGAGAAATTTAGGTATATGATCCAGTGCACAGAGGTCATGATTTGGAACAGCAAGTATTCCAAAACAATTACCCTGACCTGCAGGGCAGGACATTTCACACCCCGTTTTGAGACATTCGGAACCTATTTTGTAACCAGTTAAAGGAGACATTATGATCACACTTACTATGAATAATTTCGGGTGCGGGAGCATAACGCTTAAGGATTATCAGAATGTCGCCATTTGTGTCCTCAATGGAAAAATCACGGTTGATCCCACCCATCCGGACTATATGGCAGCAACCAGGCTGGAACTTGACCTTCCCGCGGACTTTGCCATGCCCAAAAGTGCCATGTCCACCGCCATTCTTGTCTCCAATGTACCCATAGACCGCTATGGCACTGTCTTGCATTGCTGGATTGAGAACAACAAACTTTGTATTGAAAAAATAACGGAATGGGATTCGTTCGGGAATTACGAGATCCATATCAATTCGGCCTTTGTCACCAGGGGGTACCATGGTGATGATTTTCTTAAAGTAACCAATACCCTGACCATTCTAAACCCCGGCAACCTTTACCATTTTAGTGATTACCATTATGTGGAAACGAACGATTATGTGTATTTCACAGCTATGTTCACAGATTTTCCAAGGTACAGTGTCAACGGGCAAGGTCCATTTACCCTGCAATTGTCCGGATTTGCCCCCGATGTGAGCGGTGAAATTCCATTGGTCGTTCATGGCAATGTGATTGATGCCAGCAAGAAGGGATCCAGGCTTACCGTTGGATCTTTCGAAAACGGCAACCTGACTTTCAGCTATCCCGCAGGAGCCGGCAATATGGGTGGAAGTAATTCTTTCTTCAATTTCTTCGCGGTACGAAATTAGCGTTTATATCTAAAGTAATACTTTATATAAGGTTATTTAAATAATTAAATATGTGTGTATTGAAATATTTATTATATTTGTGGCAAAACCAACCTTTTAATACTTAACCTCTATGAAGTACACACCTTCAATTGCCTTCGATGAATTTGCAGGATCTGCAAAGGGCGTGACCGCAGCCAAGAGCCGCGGTCGCAAATACATCCGCAACAAGGGCTACGGCAACTCATCCAACTCGGCTTCCCAGGGCAATGTCAAAGCCATCTTCCGACAACTGACCAAAAGCTTCAAATCGTTAACTGCGGAACAGATCGCGGCATGGAACGCACTGGCCCTGACCCAGGAAGGCCGCTCCACCCTTGGGGCTAAAACCAAAATCTCCGGATTGAACCTTTACCTCCGGCTGAACCATTGGGTGGTCGCCTGTAGCGGCACCGCCCTGGTAACACCTCCGGCGCTGACAGGAGTGGAAGCCCCTTCCGATGCCACGCTTTCCCTCACTTCCAGTGCTTTCACCCTTACGCTGGCCAGCATCCCCGAAGACGTATCCAACCTCAAACTGATTGTCAGGGCATCCATGCCCCAGTCCAACGGGATCAGCGATGCATACGCCAGGGCAGCCGTTATTACCGATCCGCAGACCCCGGTGGCCACTGCCATAGCGCTCAAAACCGATTATGACGCCAAGTACGAAGCCCCGAGCACAGCTGCTCCCAAGGTATTTGTAAAATGGTTTTACGTCAATACCACTACCGGCGAGAAATCGGGAGAGATGATGGGCCTGGCTACACTTTCCGCATAATATGAAATTTCCATTCTCTTTCTTCTCATAGCCTTTATCTGACCACTCCCTGCCTTGTAGTGATACAAAGCAGGGATTTCTTCTTAACCCTGAACGGCATGGCTCCTGAACTGATTATCCAACTGATTGCGACATTGATAGGCACCGGTGGCCTTGTCGCCTTGTTTCTGATCACGGAAAAGAAAGCGGCCGCCCAGCTGGCCAATACCGAAAAGGTCAACGAGCAATGGCAACTGATCGTGGCCCAGAAGGAACGGGATTTCCTGGCACTCAATCAGAAGTATGAAGCGGCCACCGACAAGATCGACAAACTTTATGACATCAACACGGACCTGCGTACCCAGCTCGATGCGGTGAATACCAATTTCGCCGTATCCCAACTGATGCGCTGTTACGTCACCAAATGC
>JAKJEP010000049.1 GCA_022705365.1 Planctomycetota bacterium
GCATCGAACTCTACATCAGCGCCTCCGACCTGGACTCTCTGGCCGCCGCGGATCTGGGCGGTTATACCCTCACCGGCGCCGGCGGCGACGGCACGTTCGGCGACGGCAACGAATGGTCCATCCCCGTCAGCGGGGTAACCATCGACAGCCTCTCCGGCCTCGTCCGGCTTACCACGGCCGTTACCCTTTCCGACGATACCTATCGATTGGCCATCGACCCGTCCGTCTCCCTGCTCGACCAGGCGGGCAATCCGGCCCAGATGAACCTTTCCGGCTCCTACCCGCCGGACCTCATCAGCGGCAGCCAGATTGTAATTGCCTTCAGTATCGATACCGCCGGTCCCCCCGCCCCCGATGCTCCCCAGATCGACTTCGCTTCCGACAGCGGCCTGGATGATTCCGACCGCATCACCAACCTCTCCAGCATCCTGGTCCGTATCAACGCCTTGCCGGAAACCACTGTCGAACTCATCTGCAACGGCCGCTCCGCCGGATTTGCCGAAGAAACGGACGCCGGCGAATATCAGTTGTTCATCGACAGCAGCCTCATCCGCGAAGGTGAAAACCTGCTGCTGGCCCGCGCCTTCGACAGCCTCGGCAACAGCTCGGAATTGTCCGACCTGCAAACCTTCGTGTATGACCAGAACGCCCCCCTCGTTACCGCCATCGTGGTGGATTCCCTCTGGCTCAACTACGGCCCTACCCAGATCAGCATCATCTTTGCAGAAAAGGATATCAACCCTGACTCGGTCCTCAGCCAGGATAATTACCTGCTGCTGGCCGCCGGCGGCGACGGCACCTTTGACGATGGCAACGAAATAGCGATTCAGCCGACCGCCATCCTTTATACCGAAAATACCTATACCCTCACCCTGGTTCTCCCCCAGACGGTCACCAACACCTCCGAACTGGGCCCGGATGCCTATCGCCTTTTGCTTCCGGCCGGCAGTGGCATTCAGGATATAGCCGGAAACACCATCGAACAATCCGCCTCCCGGGATTTCTCCGTCGTTACCGCCGCCGTCATCCACAGCCATGAAACCTACAGCTTCGTTACCGCCGACGGCAACCGGATCAAAGTCATGATCCAGGGCGACGGCGATGCCTCCATCCTGCTGGGCGAGGCGGTGGGTACCGAAAATACCATCGAACAAATCGTCCTGACCAATACCAACGATAACACCACGCTGAAAATAACCGCCTCCAGCGGCTCTTTGCCCTTCTCCATCGGTACGATTTTGTGCGATTCACCCCTCGGGTCCATCTCCACCGCCAAAGCCGCCATCACCGATGTAATCCGTGTTCAGCAGAGTATTTCCAAACTTCTCGTCGGCGCCATCGGCGACAATGCCTCCTTCCACCTGGTCTCCAGCAACACCACTGCGGAACCCAATAAAAACGGCCTGAAAATCTATGCCGATACCATCGGCCAGAATGTCTCCTTTGACATTACCGGCCACTTGCAATCATTCCAGGCAGATAACTATGAAAGCGGAGAATTAACCGCCCAGTCCATTTCCCGTTTCGCCATTACCAACGGCAATCTCGGCGCGGCTCTGGCCGTGACGGATGATTTGGAAAATCTGGTTATCCCGCACGGTGATCTCACCGGTAATCTCACGGCAGGCGACCGCATCGGCACGATTCAGGTCCGCCGCGGCACGGTCAACGCCGATATCCGGGCTGCCGAAATCAACGCCATCCTGGCCCGGGCCTTCACCGGCGCCCTGATCCGGACCGATACCTTCCTCAACAAAATAAAAATCGGCAGCGGCCAGGATACCACGATCTCCGCCGGCACCGACCTGTTCACCCTGAAGTGCAGCGGTCATCTCATCCAGTCCACCCTTGCCGCCGGTGCCAGCCTCGAAAAAATCCGTATCGGCGGGGATGCCCTTGACAGCTTCTTCCTCTCCGGCACGGACCTCGGCCCCGACGCCCAGCTTGGCGGAAACAACGACCTGTTCAACGACGGCAATCTTAACCTCACCGTCAAAGGCGCCTATCTGGGCAGTATTGCCGCTGCGGCTGTGAACCCCGGCAGTGATCTGGCCTATTTCACCGCGGACGATTCCTCCGCCGCGGATGCGGTCCTGACCGTAAAGTTCAGCCGGAACACCCTCCTGGAAACCACCCACGACTCCCTCTTTGGTCTGCTTGCTGGCGGTTCCATCCAACCCTTCAAAGCCCGCGGCCAGCTCTACCAGGCCCCTCTGGCCATCGACCAGTTCCGCATGATGCTGCTGGAGTAATGCCTCATTGGTACGCAGAGACGCAATGAACCGGATCCGCCGGGTCGGTGCAATCCAGCCACTGGCTCATAAAAGCGGCAAAATCGGCCAGGTCCACATAACAATTCCGGTCAAAATCCCGGTCCAGAAAACCCCAGTCTCCGCACACCAGTTTGATTGCCTCGCCGGGATGTGCGTACAAATAATCAATATTTTCCTGCGTCAAAGCAATGTCGTAAAGCTGTACTTCATCTATCTGACCGTTAAAATGGAATCGTCTGACCTCCGCCGGCCAGCTTCTGGCGCCTACGTAAAACAAAGAATCATCGTTCAGGTTCGAAGCTCCAAAAACCGTGCTGTCTCCGGTTTGCGACTGGAGAACACCATCGACGTATAACCGGACGCCATTCGTTTTCCCCCTTTCGAGCACCCCTCCCAGATGATGCCATGCCCCGTCGTTGAGCACGGTATTGGAATAGATGTTGATAGTCGCGCCCCCCATGAGGCGGACCTGGTAGCCCACCTTGTTATCGAGTATATGAAGTCCATGTCCCGAGCCGTCCCGCAGATGTCCTTTGCCGGCAAGGACGGCGACAGCCGGGCCGAGAACCGTGTCAAGCTGGGGATCATCAAATTTTGCCCAGACGGCCAGACTGGCGTTTCCGGTTCCTATGCCCAGGGTCGTAACACCACCCATATCCACAAAATCATCCGTGCCATCGAAATCCAGGGCAAACGAACCGGCCGCCTGGCCCGCCGCCCAAACCGGTCCGTTGGTCAGGGTGCCGTTATGGCTGCCGGGTCCCACTTCATCCAGGGCCGTCAAAAATACATTGGGATCGGCCGGCGGCGGGTCCATGTTCGGATTCGTATCCAGCTTCCAGTGTCCCATGAGGCCCACCGGTGCCGGGGCCGGACCTACGGCCTGTATCAGCACCGGCCGCAGCATGGGCCAGGTATTCTCCGCGTACAGAATCGCAACCAATTCCTCATAGGCCGCGTTGAATACCGACTGCCGGCCCTGGTTCAGCGTGTTCCGGTACAGTTCCTGGTCCAGCGCCGCCCGGATGCGGAACAGCCGCCAGCGCCACCCGCAGCGGGCCTGCCCCGTCATATTCGCCTCGGCCTGCTCCAGCAACTGATACGCCGTCACCGCACTGGCGCCGATCTGGTTCCGCCAGTGGTTTTGCTGGAAAATATCGACGGCCGATTTCACGGCATCCACCACGGCCGGTGAAAATTCAAAGGCGATATACTCACCCACCGTATCCATGGTCGGCTTGTCGGGCGCCCAGTAAAGCTGCGAGCAGATAACCTTGTTAATGTCTTCATAAATTCCCTCCGAATAGGGAAAACCGCCGGAGAGAATGTGTTTGGTCTGGTCCCAGCGCTGCTGGAGCCGCCCGGGCATCGGATTGGCGCCGTAGCCGCCCCACGGATCCTGCCCCCACATGCTGATATCAGGGAAGTTCACAGCCGGCAAGCCCCCCGGCACGCCATGTTCCAGCGGGTAAGCAGGATAGTCCTCAAAGTTGTCGATCATGAGGTAGTCCACCCAATCTGGTCTTTGTTGGTTAAATTGTTCCGTGATTCCCTCCCATTCCCCATACGCCCAGCGGTTAAAGTACCAGGTGGACATAATCACCTTTCCCTGCGGGTACGCGCTGCGGTAAGCCCCTACCAGCAATTCCGCCATTCGCAGATACCCATTGCTGCCCCAGGGAGCACATTGGGCGCAGGTGCAGCCGCCGTTGTCATACGGTGCGAAGAACCAGTAGTCCAGGCCCACACTCTGGAAGGCATCGATCATCTCCTGCACATACCCTATCTCCATTTCCGGCACCCCCGGTTTGCTGGGACAAAGTTCTACGCCGATGTTATAGATGCGGGGACCATTCAGAGTATGATAATGCTCATGATTCACGGTACTGTCATCGGCGCGCAGTTCCACCGGACCATCTTTGTACCCGTCGTTGCAGATGCAGCCCATACTGGCGTTCAGCCCCAGGTCTTTAACAATCTGCAATAGTGCCCGCAGCCGTACCAACTGCGCCTGGGCCGCCGGATCGTTGATACTGGTGTACACTTCCCGCCCAAACCATACCAGAAAACTGTTCGCCCCCCATAGCGACAGATCCTCTATATAGTTCGTTACCTCTTCCACCGGTGCCACGTGATAAAAATTATTAAAGTGGGTGGCCAGGTAGATACCCCGGACCGGGCAGGCCGGTATGGAGGTACCGCGCCAGGAACCGGCGGTAAAGCCCGTGGTGTCATAAGCGGAGGTGTGCAGGAATTTGCCCACCCCATAAAGCAATCCCCGGTTGTCATTCCCGCGGATGTGGATTACGCCGCTGCTGACGTCGCTGATCTGAAATCCTTCCGCCCCGATCCCGGCTTCGACAACCAGCTCCACCGTTAGCGGTGCAGTTCCCTCCGTGAGGACCGTCGCCCCGCAGCGGCTCTGCACCAGGCGGGTAAACACCCCGGCGATCTTGGTAACCACCGGGTCCGGCAGCGCCGGCAGCGCCAGCCGAATCGAAGTCACCGCCTCACCCTGTACTTCCGCGGAAAGCAGGAAAGGTAAAAATAATATGGAACCCCAAAATAATCTTGTCACTAACGATTTGAATAATCCTTTTTTCATCCTGATACTCCGGCTTGTAAGGGAACAGCTATTATATCCTTCGGATACCTTGCTCTCACGTAAAACACTTCTTCCTGTCATGTAATTAATCTCAGGGCTGCCCCTGCGCCGGCCCCACCGCCTGAATCAGCACCGGCCGCAGCATGGGCCAGGCATTCTCCGCCCGGGTAATCGCCAGCAGTTCCTCGTAGGCCTTCTGGAATACCTCCTGCCGGCCCTGGTTCAGGGTGTTCCGGTACAGTTCCTGGTCCAGGGTCGCCCGAACCCGGAACAGCCGCCAGCGCCAGCCGCTCCGCGCCTGGGGCGTTAATTTCTTCTCGGCCTGTTCCAGCAACTGATAGGCCGTCACTGCGCTGGCATCGATCTGGCTGCGCAGGTGGTTCTTCTCGAAGATCTTCACGATCTCCGCCATGTCATCGGCCGCCTCCGGCGAGAATTCAAAGGCGGC
This sequence comes from Planctomycetota bacterium, assembly GCA_022705365.1. Taxonomy (GTDB): domain Bacteria; phylum Planctomycetota; class Phycisphaerae; order Sedimentisphaerales; family SM23-30; genus JAKJEP01. The sequence continues at coordinate 5,327 of JAKJEP010000049.1, forward strand.
ATAGTCTTTGACCGCTTCGATGGCCGGGCGGTCGGGATCCCACCAAAGTCGAGCGCAAATCACTTTGTTGATGTCTTCGTAGATACCCTCCGAATACGGAAAGCCCCCGGAAAGCTTCTCTTTGGTCTGGTCCCAGCGCTGCTGGAGTCGCCCCGGGTGCGGGTTGGCCCCATAGCCGCCCCAGGGATCCTGGCCGTACATGCTGATATCAGGGAAATTCAAGAGCGGCAGTCCGCCCGGCACGCCATGGTCTAACGGATAGCGCGGATATTCCTCGAAATTATCACACATGATGTAGTCCACCCAATCCGGCTTCTCCGCCTTGAACCGGGCGGTGATCCCGTCCCATTCGCCGATACCCCACCGGTCGAAGTACCAGGTGCTCAGAATCACCTTTCCCTGGGGGAAGGCTTTCTTGTAGGCCCGTGCGATGGGTTCCGCCATGCGGAGGTAGCCATTCGAGCCCCAGGGTGCGCATTTCGGGCAGGTGCAGCCGCCGTTGTCATAGGGTGCAATAAACCAGTAGTCCAGCCCCACGCTCTGGAAAGCGTCGAATTTCTCCTGGCAGTAGCCCATCTCCATTTCGGGCACGCCCGGTTTGCTGGGGCATAGTTCGGGACCCATGATGTAGATCCGCGGTCCATTCGCAGTATGGTAGTGCGGGCGATCGACCGTGCTGTCTTCGGCACGCAGTTCCACGGGGCTGTTTTTGTAACCACCATTGGCGATACAGCCCAGGCTGGCGTTCAGCCCCAAATCTTTTGCTATTTTCAGCAGGGCGCGCAAGCGGTCGAGGTGCTTTTGCGCCTCCGGATCGTTAATCCCGTTATATACTTCCAGGTCGAACCAGACCAGAAAACTGTTCACTCCCCAAAGAGACAAATCCTCTATGTATTGCGTCACTTCCTCGATCGGAGCGACATGATAGAAGTTCTGCATGTGGGTCGCAAGGTACATGCCGCGGACCGGCATCTTCGGCACGGAGACTCCGCGCCACGTGCTGGGTGTGAATCCCCGGCTGCCGTAGGAAGAAGTATGCAGAAACTTGCCGGCTCCGTAGAGCACTCCACGCATGTCATTGCCGATAATTCGGATGGTGCCTTGGGGGCCATCGGCGATCTGGAACCCTTCCTCGCCGATGCCCGGCTCGATGGACAACTCCACCGTCAGCGGCGCATCGCCCTCCCGGACGACCTTCGCTTCGCAGCGGCTCTCGATTTGGCGCACCACTATACCTGCGATGTTCTGCACCGCCAGGCTCGGCTGCGGCGGAAGAACCAGGCGAAGCGATTTCACCGTTTCAGCCAACGGCAGCAATTGGATCTCCTGCCACACCATGGGGGCCGCCTCGCCGACCGGGTGGCCGGCCGGCGGATTAAAGGCAAGTTTCGGCAGCTTGGGAAAAACGATGTTCGTGAAATTCGCGGAATAGCAGAGCCAGGCGGTCCGGCCGTCCGCGCTGATGAACTTGGAGGGAATATTCGCGAAATAAGCCTGCTCGCCGAAGTTCTGCATATAGACGGCCAGCTTCCACGGACCCGTGATGAGGTCGGACTCCAGAATATACGTGTTCATCTTCGAGACCGTATCGCCGCCGTCGTTGATGACCATCAGGTATTTCTTCAGCCCCGGGTTGTAGGTGATGGTCACGCCGCCGCAATGGTTGTTCCAGTTCACCAGCGGTTTGATCTGCGAGAAATCCTGCGTCCAGACGGCTTTCCCCTGGCCGTCGTGGCCCGCAAAGAATTCGTACCGGCTCACATCGTTTATATTCTGAGGGCTGGGCAGAACCCGGGCCATATAGATCTGGTCTCCCGTAACCCAACTGAGATTCGCGGGCCGGGATTTCACATCGGGATCCGTTGCCCCATGGCCGACCAGATAGGCTTTGCCATCCGGCGAATACTGCATGTTCTTTCCAAAATCGACTATGTGCGGAACTCCCATCTTCACCGGCCCGTTGACCCTGGCCGGTTCCCCAAAAAGCGGGCGTTCGGGCGTGTGCGGGGTGTCGGTCCAGGTTTTTCCATAATCCCTGGAGTAGCGAAATCCCACAAACGGCCCCAGAATATCCCAGTTGAGTCCCGCGCAGGGATCCCCGTCCGAATCGTTGAGACAATAGGTTCCGTAATACCAGACACCGTTGTAAACCAGATTGGCGCAGGGGTAGCGGCCCGAATAGGGGGCCGCGCTGCCCTGATAAATGCCGGCGTCCGTGAAGGTGAGGTGCAGGGGATCCTCGCCAAGGATGGCAGCGTGGCCGGTGGTTGCTTTTGCGCCGGACCAGGACGCCGACGTAACGCCATTCAGGAATCCATCCGTCCAGGGCGAGTACAACTTCCCGTCTGCCGCCCAGGAGGGATACCACGTATCCCCGATCATATGGGACAGGTCCTTAGGATCATCGTTGTAGGTAGCGTACCTGCCCGTGAAAGCGATACCGGTAATTTCGGCGGTTCCTCCCCGCCTAGACACCCGGCCCCGTAGCTCGACATAAATCCGAATAGGCAAAAAGCAGCTTGTAACAGTCCTGTTTTCATGGGGATACTCCTGCTGGAATGAAATCAACTTTTATGGCTGGTCTTTTTTCGGTGCTTCCCCTCGTGAGGATCTCAGCAGATCCTGGATCCGCTCGGCCGCCGGCGGCAGAGGGGCGTGCTTATATCCGGCCGGATGGTCCTGATACCAGTAAAACACCGTGGCATAATCGACCCATCCCCCGCCTTCGCTTTTCCGCTGTTTGAACGTCGCCAGGTCCGGGTGGTCGCGGTATTCATATTCCCAGTTGATCGTCCAGGTAATCTCCCGGTTGAACCGGATCGGCATGTAATCGTGGAAACGGTACATCGACAGGAAGTTGATATCGCCCGGTGCCACCACCGTCATCCCGGCATGATGGCCGGCGAAGGTCCGCTGAATGCCCCAGCTAAAGGTAAAGGAATCTTCCGAGCCCAGATAGTCCAGGTGGCGCACTTTCCCGTCAATGTCCACTTCGTTGTTCCCCTCCACGATCATGGCAAAACCTCGGAAAACCGGCTCGTCGGTGACAATGCTGAATTGCCGGCCCAGAATATGGCCGGCGCCGCGGGTGTGAAAGAAGGTTTCTATCGATTCGTTGGTTAACTGGAACACCCGGCGGTCATAGGTCGCGTGGAAGTAGCCCAGCGACGGATCCCAGCGTTCCAGCGTTTCCCATTCCACATAACTGTAGTTGCTCAGCTTCACGTCCGAGTCATTCCGCAGCACAACTTTCGCGGCCGTTTGAAAGGGCATGGGAATGTAAACATTGTAGCTGCCGGGAGCGCACTCGATCAGATTCGAGGTGAAGTCCATGCTTTTCCCGTTGCAGCCGTCGCCGAAAAAGTCGCCCAGAGGGCACTGCACCGCCGGTTCGGCCTCATCATCAAAGTAGATGAGCAGCACCACCCCGCGCGTCGAAATCGCAGGTTGCGCGTGACGCGTGGTATGAATGTGCGTGATGACGCCGGGCCCTTTCAGGTCCGCCACGGTAATGGCGGTGTGGGCGTTGAGCGGCTCCAGGTTGGGGTAGCGGTCCAGCCCCCAGCCGCCATTGGAAAATCCCGTCGTCCGGTTCTTCTGGATAACCGGCAAGGAATGGTTGGCCGGGTCTTCCGCTGCCCCCAGGGATACGGTTAAACCGCTGATGAAAAATACCAGAACCAGAACGCTTCTTTTACCTCTGCCTGTCATTATGGCCTCCTTAAAGGGAAACAATAGAACACCAATTCAGCCCATTACGTTTACCGTGTAAAAGGGAACGAGTATTTTACCCTAGCCTGCATTTCTCACGGGATTTTGACTAATATATTGATAACTCCTTGGCTCAGAATCTCGTATGTACCATTTTTCGGTCCACCAAAAAAGACCGCTGAAAATCGAAAGTCCGTGAGAAATGCAGGCTAGGTACATTACCCGCCAGTAAAATACCCGTTCCTGCACTGCAAAAACTCTGAAAATTTCTCAGCTATCAACGCTGCTGCAATCGTACGCTTCTTAATTCACCTGGATACAATGAACCGAATCCGCCGGATCGGTGCACTTCATCCAGTCAGCGGCAAACGCGGCTAAATCGGCCAGGTCCACATAGCAATTCTTGTCAAAGTCCATCGCTTGATAGCCCCATGCGCCGCATGTCGGAACGGTAATCGGCACGCCGGGATTGGCATACAAAAAGTCGATGTTCTCCTGTGTCAAAGCATAGTCATACACCTGCACATCATCCACCTCACCTTTCAACCACCACAGTATAATATGACCTTCTGGCATAATATCCGACCGCCTGGCGCCTATGCAAAAAGGAGCGGTATCGGAATCGAGATTATACGTCCAGCCGATCGTACTTACCGCATCAGTGAAATAATGTGTCTGAAGCACACCGTCCACATAAATACGAGTCCCGTTTTCCTGCTCCCTCTCCAGCACTCCTACCACGTGATGCCATTGTTCGTCATTGACGAAACCTATCCAGTTGCCGTCCGTATCGTTGGAATATGCTTCTCGATACGAAATATTGTCCTCGCGAACCTGGAAGCATACCTGGCCGGTATCGAGCGCTATCAGTCCATATCCGTTGTCATTGGACATGATCCCTTTGCCCGCAATGATACCATGGCCCGGTAAGGGAGTTCCGTCAGGTAATTGAGAGGGCGGCAGGTAACCAAATTTCACCCAGGCGGTGATACTGACATTGCCCGTTCCCATATTCAGGTCGGGGGTATTGGGTTCATGGGGGTAATAACCCATATCCACATAATTAGTTCCATCGAACTGTAGGGCGAACGTACCGCCTGTCACACCGGTTATCCAATTCGGGTCGTCGATCAGCCGGCCGTGATTGAGTCCCAACTCATCCACCGCCGTTAAAAGCACATTGGGATCGGCCGGCGGCGGATCCATATTCGGATCCGTATCCAGCTTCCAATGTCCTTTAAGGGCACCAGCCCCGGCCGGCGATACACAAAAGACCAGTGTAAACAATATAATGCATACAAAAATCAGTTTCTTCACCATAACTAAATCCTCCGTTCTGGAACCTGCCGCCTGCCAGCCTACACGGCTGCAAGCAGCAGACTCTCTGATCCAAAATAAAAATTCCGTCCGTTTCATAACAAATTAGTCGTTGTCCTTCCTATAGATTCTTTGCTGCAAATAGCCGTCCTTTAATTGGCAGGGCTGCATGTCGGATCACCGGGATCGGTGCACTTCATCCAGTCACCGGCAAACGCGGCAAAATCAGCCAGGTCCACATAGCAATTCCGGTCAAAGTCCATTGGCAAATAGCCCCATGCGCCGCATGTCGGAACGGTAATCGGCACGCCGGGATTGGCATACAAAAAGTCAATGTTCTCCTGTGTCAAAGCATAGTCATACACCTGCACATCATCCACACTGCCATCGAAATTCCAATAGATCACCTGGCTGGGAATCATATTATCCGAATGCCTGGCTCCCACGCAAAAACGAGCGGTATCAGAAGAGATGTCATGTGTCCAGCCGGTTGTATCCGCAACACTATTGATACATGACTGGAGAACACCGTCCACATAAATACGGGCCCCGTTCACCTGCTCCCTCTCCAGTATTCCTACCACGTGATGCCATTGTTCGTCATTGACGAAACCTACCCAGTTGCCGCCGGTATCGTTCGAATAGACTTCCCGGTAAGCCGTCTTGGTACGAGCCTGGAAGCATGCCTGGCCGGTGGTCAGCATGATGAGTCCATATCCGGAATCATCGGCCAGACACCCTTTACCCGCAACGACACCATTGGCCGCCAGGGTACCGAATTTCACCCAGGCGGTGATACTGAGATCGCCCGTTCCCATATTCAGGTCGGGGGTATTGGGTTCATGGGGGTAATAACCCATATCCACATAATTAGTTCCATCGAAATACAGGGCGAAAGTACCGTCTGTCACACCTGGTATCCAATTCGGGTCGTTGATCAGCCGGCCGTGATTGAGTCCCAACTCATCCACTGCCATTAAAAGCACATTGGGATCGGTCGGCGGCGGATCCATATTCGGATCCGTATCCAGTTTCCAGTGCCCCTTAAGAGTCCCCGCCCACGCCGGTCCGGCACAAAAAACCAATGCCAAAACTACCATCCACAGAAAAATCAGTTTCTTCACCATAACTAAATCCTCCGTTCTGGAACCCGCTGCCTGCCAACCCACGCGGCGGCAGGCAGCAGATTCGCTATTTCCTAAAAACGTTCACATCTTTTTATACCGCCTCAGCCGCGGCGATTCCGCCGGAGCAAACCGGCAGCGCCGAAGCCAAGCAGCGCCAGCAGGGTCGGTTCCGGAATGGCCACGCCCGGATTGGCAACCAAAAAGTCAATGTCATCCTGCGTCAGAACATAATCATAAACCTGCACATCATCCACGGAGCCGTCCAGAAACCACAAGGCCTTCTGTCCTTCTGGCATAGTATCCGAGTACCTGGCGCCCACACATAAGGGTGCAGCCGAATCGAGGTCATTCGTAAAGCCGATCGTACTGACCGCAACATCATAAGAATGCGATTGAAGAACACCATCCACATAAATACGGGTTCCGTTCACCTGCTCCCTTTCCAATACGCCTACCACGTGATGCCATTGTTCGTCATTGACGAAACCTACCCAGTTGCCGCCGGTATCGTTGGAATAAACTTCTCGATACGCAATATTGCCCTCGCGAACCTGGAAGCATACCTGGCCGGTATCGAGCGCTATCAGTCCATATCCGTTGTCATTGGACATGATTCCTTTGCCCGCAATGATACCATGGCCCGGTAAGGGAGTTCCGTCAGGTAATTGAGAGGGCGGCAGGTAACCGAATTTCACCCAGGCGGTGATACTGAGATTGCCCGTTCCCATGCTCAGGGCGGGATCATTGCCCAGATCCACATAATTGGCGAGGTTAAAATCCAGGGCCATATCATCCACGCCGGCCACTACCGCGGGAGCAGGATCACCATAGGGCGTTCCTTCCGCCAGACTATCCAGCGTCCAGTGGGCCGCCAAACCGGCATTCGCCGCATTCACACCCACGAAAGTCACCAAAACCGCTGCCATTAATACAACCTTTTTCATTTTCATTTCCTCCGTTTGACAACCTTTTTCTTTGTCAAAACTAAAAAAACATACCTTAAACAAAAACACGAAACGAACACACATGCACACACACAAAGTCTCAAATTGCTGTCTCTTTCATCACCTCCTTTTTACCGGGTACGGTCCTTATGTTTGATTTGTATTGCTGCATCAGCCCCGCCGCCGCTTCCACCATCACATCCCCGGCCTCCGGGGCGAAGATCCCCAGATCCGCTTCATACCCGCTGGCTTCCGCTGTCACGACATACCCTTGCAGCTCGCCGTTGGCCAGACTGACCACAAACGCCCGCCCCGGCGCCCGCCGCTTGATCGCCAGCCCGTATTCCACAAACAGCTCGCCCGGCAATCCGGCAATAAAGGTGTCCCCGATTCGCAATACCTGCACTTCCGCGGGCGTGCAGCACCGGCGAAACCGTTCCACCTCTCCGTTCTCCTGCGCCCTGGCCAGCGTGACCGCCTCCTCCGCGCCGAAAACCGAACATTCCGCGGTACGAATCGAGCCGGGATCCCCTCCTTCCTGCAGCAAACGGGTATATTCCTGCCGGGCCTTTTGCAGCCGCCGTTCCGCCTCCGCCACGCTATACATCGTTCGACCGGGCAGCTCCACCAAATCCTGTCCCGCCGAAAGAGGAATCTCCTCGGAAAAATCCTCCTCTTGCAGGGCCTCAATACGTTCCAGTACCGCCCTGCCCAGCCGCTGTCCCAGCCGTTCCGCCTCCGCAAACGTGTGACTCTGAATAGAATGCCGCGGACTCTGATTCCCGCAGGGACCGGTATGATAAATTACCTTTACACCGGGCAGGTGCTCCTTCAGGTACCTCCGGGTGGAACCAGGGAAGTCAGCGGAAATCCAGGTGGAATCCTCGTGCAAAACCGTGGGATGCATGGAATAAACCACCCATAACGCCAGCGGCCCCCCCGAATCTTTTCGCCGCAGATAGATCATGCCGGCTTCCGGATCACTGGGGCCGCCGGGCGTATGGCGATTGCCGCCCACCCCCGCCGCCTGACAGCTCGTGATGGCCGCCCGGGCCGCCGTCGCCTGATGATACGCCTCCGTACCGGCCTCGATAATTTTCTGCGATACATAGGCTAAATAGTTCGGATCGGGCGGTGGCAGCGTCGGATCATCCCGCAGCGCCAGGATTTCCACCATCGCCGGCCCCGAATGCGTATGCATCGCGCTGATTAAAATATGGTCCGGCGGAATGGCCGTCGCCCGGCTGATGGCCGCCCGGCACTGGCAAACCAACTCCCGGCTCACCGCCACCACATCCACCGCAATCAGCAGAATATCGCATGTCCCGTCGCCCAGATACAGGGCCGACGCATACAGAAAATCGTGGATGCCGGTGGATATACGGGATACGTGCGGATAACCCATTAAGTACATGGGCTTCTCCGGTGTAATATTCTTTACCGCTGTTCCTGCACGCAAACTCATACCAAACAACCTTGGATTTCCCAATCAACTCTTGTTCAGCCGGATGGGCCGCAGCCCTGGAATATATTTACACGCCTCCACCAGCGCCTCGGAGTAATGTCCATACGCCATGCCCACATGATGAATAAACGGACCCTCAATCAAAATCCGTTCCCACCGCGGCCAGTCATCCACCTCCATCCACAGATAGTTATTCAGCGTATCCGGCCCCGGGATCGTTTTCCCTTCCCCCACCGCCAACTGGTAGTCACCCCCGTCACCGTCAAAACGCGCCACCGTAATGGGCCCGTCCTTTAGCTTGAAATGCACCATCCCGGATACCGGAGACGGCAAAATCCAGTGATGGCCGATACGAATGCTGGATTCCGGGTGGCACATCGTGGGGGGAGCGGCCCCGTGCCACAGCAATACCCCGTTGTCATTCTCCGG
>JAKJEP010000004.1:0-32709 GCA_022705365.1 Planctomycetota bacterium
GCCGACGTATTTCAGACGACGGGAGATATACTCCTGTTTCTGGTAATGGGGCGCGGGGGTTTGGGGGGCAGCGGCCTGCTGATTGGTTTCCTGCTGTACTTTGCGGGCGACTTTATCGGCGATGAAGGAGAGGCTTTCGGTGGAGAAGTGGGAGACGCTGTCGCGGATATGCTCCGCGCCGAAGATGTCCTCGACCATCTCCTGCACCGTCTGGTAGCGCTGGGCCGGGTCTTTGGCCAGTGCCTTGCGGATGACGCGGGCGAACGGCTCTTCGATGCCTTTGAGGTCCGGTTCGGCGGTCATATGTTTCATGAGGATTTCGGAGGGGGTGGAGCCGAAGAAGGGGACCTGGCCGGTGAGCATTTCATAGAGCAGGATGCCCAGGGCGTAGATGTCGATGCTTTTGTCATAGCAGCCGGCGCCGATTTCCGGGGCCATGTAGTGGACGGTGCCGACGGTGATGGTCTGGCCGCTGTGGCGGCTGGCGGTCATCATCTTGGACAGGCCGTAGTCGCCGATTTTGACGTAGCCGTTTTCGTAAAAGATATTGCCGGGTTTAAGGTCGCGGTGGACGATGCCGCAATCATGGAGGTAGGAGAGGCCCTTGGCGATTTCGCGGAGGAAATAGGCGGTTTTTTGCGTGCCCAGGCCGGAGGGGGCTTCGGTCAGCAGGTCATGCAGGGACGGCCCGGCGACATATTCCATGACTACAAAGGGGCGGCCTTCGTGATTGTATTTGATGTCGAAGATGGTGACCAGGTGGGGGTTTTTCAGGTTCATGCACTGGCTGATGCCGCGCAGCTCGATGTTCTGGTAGTTCTGGACGGTCTTGAGGGCCACCTCGCGGCCGCTGTCGCTGAGGGCGTAATAGACCTCGCCGAAGCCGCCGCGTCCGGCGGCCCGCTGGATCGTATAACCTTCCAGAGGCTTGTCACCATACTGATACTGAAATGGCTGCGTCATGGTTTCCACTATACCATATTTTCCTTATCAATGAAATTCCGTTATTACCAGAGAGAGCGGTCCGGTTTTGAGGGGAGTACCCAGGGGTAATCCCTGTTGACGATTTATGGCCGCGGCCCCGGCCAGGACCGGTTCTTTGGTGCGGCAGAACCATTGGCCGTTCTGCCAGTGCAGCAGGACCGGCTCGGCCAGCAGGGGGGTCGGAATATGACAGTTCGATTGGGGGCCGATGAGGATTTCCCGGTCCGGCAGAAGGACCTGGCGGACATCGGCCCGGGGCAGATGGGCGGCGGAGAGGGTCAGCAGGGCGGTGGTGCTGGCGGGATTGGGCAGGCGGAACTTGAAGCGGCAGCGGGGGGACAGGGCGATGGAGTCGGAGTCGGCCAGCAGTTTTTCCGTCACCATTTTCTCATTTACGGAGATGGGAGATTCACTATGGAGAAAATAATCCTCCTCGCTGCGTTCGATGAGAATGTTGCGGAGGTTCGGTTCGGCAATCAGGCCGACATCGGGCGGCTGGGAGGAACTAATCGGCCCGACGGTGACCTGCGATTTGCATACGACCAGGTAGCTTCCCACGCCATCGATCTGCAGCAGAAAGCGGGCGGCCGGCGAAGGGGATACCGGAAAATCCGATGGGGACGAAAGAGGCTTTTTCTTGAAATCCGGGTCTAGTTCTTTGACGGCGGCGGATGGATAATTTGAATCCTCCGGTAAAGCCAGTCCCAGCGGACCGGTCAGCAGGGAATCCAGCGATTCGGCGGACCGGCAGGTGCTCTGGAGGGCGGCATCCAGCCAGTGGGCATCCGGCAGCAGCGTTTTGAGCTTACGCAGGATCCCGGCGGCCTGGTGCGGCTGACCGCGGGTGAGGAATTCCAGAGCATGGCGGCAGTGCTGGATGGCGCGGGAAAACTGCTGAATCTCCAGGTCGTTCTCTCCCAGGGGTTTTACCTGTCGCAGCAGCGACTGGGCGAGGTCGATGCGGCCCTGATCCAGATGGCGGCGAATTTTTTCAATCATTAGCGTACAGACCTGTCGGGCCAATTCCGCCAGTTTCTGATTTTGTTTGCCGGCAGGACCTGCTTTGAGCAGCAGTTCGACAACGGTTTCAAAATCTTCCCGGTTCAAAGCATCCCGGCCTTTTTGCAGGATGGCGTCCGCTTCCAGTCGTTTGGCCTGCACCTGCTGCATCAGCAGATTTACCTCGGAGGAGGGGGGTGTTTCGCTGAGCATTTCTTCGGCGGTGGAAAGCCAGTTGTTTTCGATGTGTTTGCGTATCTGGTCGAGCTGCACGGTTTTTCCCTGGCCGTTCTGCATTTTCTCTTCGAGGGCGTTACAGAGCAGCGATCGCAATTCGGCGACTTCCGGCGTATTGCCGATGAGTTTATCCGCCTTGTTGCAGTCCTTGAGTGCCTGCTGGAGGCGGCGGGCGTCGAGATGCTCCCGGCCGCGCCGGGTGAGGGCCTGGGCGAGCCGGCCGGCAAGCTGCTGACCCCGGCGATGCTGCCGGAAATCAGCCGCTTGTGCCAGTTCGTATGCTTCGTCGAGAAGCCCGTCCGCCAGGGCAGACTCCGCCTGTTTGATTCGCAGAATAAGCACGGTTCAGCTCCAGAGTAAAGTACCATTATATCATCCGGTTCGCGATTACGCAAACAGGGAACTGCGGGGATAAATCGCAAGCCGAGACCCGGTCGCACCGCTGCGGCAGGCTTAGTTTTGCGCTGCCGGGACGGTTTCGACCAGGCAGATTTTCCCGGTTTCCGCCGTGGTGCTTTCCGGCTGGCTGTCTGCCAGGGACGGATTAAAATATTCGTCAATCTGGCTGAGCAATTCGGTTTCGGTGACGGCGGTATCCTCCGCATCCAGGGGGTCGATGAACCGGCTTTCATGGGCCAGAACCCGTTCGGCGACATCGAGCCGTTTCTTAATCTGGGCGATGAGCTTTTCGGTCTGGGCCAGCTTGCTGTTATCGACATGGATATTGGAGCCTATGGCGGAGGCCTTTACCAGGCGATACTGGCTGTCCAGGCTTTCGATCTTATCTTCCAGGACCATTTTCTGATGGCGGGTTTTTTCCAGCAGTTGGTTGGCGGCCGCCAGCGATTTTTCGCGGTTGTCCAGGAGGCGTTTTTTGCTCTCCAGGGCGAGGTTGGCCTCTTTAAACCGCTCAAACCGCCGGGCCAGTTCATTCTTCAATTGTTCGCGCGGCAGGTCCTGTGAGCCGATGGTATAGCCAGCCAGTTGCTGGTTGAGGGAATCGTGCAGCTTGCTGACACGGGTTTTTTCGTCACCCAGGGTCTTTTCGCTTTGGGCGATATCGGTTTTGAGGGCCGCCACTTCGACCTCTTCCTGGGCGATGAGCTGGATATTGGCGTGCATTTCGGGGATGATTTCCTCCAGCAGGTCCCGGGCGCGGCACAGCTCAAAGTCAATCGGGACGGAACCCTTTACGGCGGTCTGAACCGATTTGGCGGAGCTGCGGATGTAGCTGACCAGATCGCCGCCGAAGACCAGTGCCCCGACCAGAAGTCCGATCACCAGAATGATAACCATTGATTTTAACCATTTCGTACACATGAGATAATCTCCTTAAACAGTACCATTTGTTTACATATCCTGTACCAACACAGTTGTCGTCGGGGAGAGGCGGAGTTTATTTCAAAAAAAATATTTTCCGTAAAATGAGTATATATAAGAGGTTGCGATAGGCAGAGCGAAGGGGGGAGAGATTTTGGAAAAAAGATTGAATGGTGGGACGGGCGTCGGTTACACTAGGGAAGTGGATTTTACCTGTAAAAGGCGGTGCATAAAGAAAAATGAGTGAACTGAGTCAGGCCGAGCAATATTTGCTGGATCAGATCCGTAAAGGGCAGTCGGATGCCTGGTCGCAACTGGTGGAGCGGTATCAGGGGCGGCTGCTGGCGTTTACGCAGATGAAAATACGGCAGCGGGAGGAGGCGGAAGATATCGTGCAGGAGACGTTTGTGGGGTTTCTGAAGTCGTTTCAGAATTTTCGCGGGCTGGCCAGCTTGGAGACGTTCCTTTTTACCATTCTCCGCCGGAAGATTGCCGACAGTTTTCGGGGGCAGCAGTCGCGGCGGATCTGTCTGCTGCAGGATGTGTATCATGTGGACCGGCAGTCGGATGCGGAAAGCGATGCCTTTGGGCATTTTGCGTCGGCGGAACCGACCGCCAGCTGGTACGCACGGCGCAGCGAACAGCATTCGATCCAGAAGGAGGTCCTGGCTCAGGCTCTGCAGGCACTGGTGGCCGGTTTGAAAGAATCGCTCGATTTCCGGGATTTGAAGATTATTGAGATGCTGCTGTATTGCAAGCTGCCGAATAAGGATGTGGCGAAGGTGCTGGCGATGAGCGAAAAAAATATCGCGGTAATCAAACACCGCTGCCTGAAGCAGATTCGGGAGAAGGTGGAGTTTCGGGTTGCTACGGGGGAGGTGCAGGATGCGGATTTTGAGAATATGCTAACGGAAGTCTGGGAGTCGCTGCGGCTGAGCTGTCCCAAGCGCAGCACGATTGGGGCGTTTCTGCTGGGGACGCTGGAGGAGCAGTGGGGGGATTATGTGGATTTTCATGTGAACCGGCTGGGCTGCCAATTTTGCCAGGCCAATCTGGAGGATCTGAAACGGCAAACGGCGGATAGCGGAAATCCTGGCTTTCGTGCTCGTATTATGGAATCGACGGTGGGGTTTTTAAGCAAATCATGAGCGGGCAAGATATTGCTTTTTGGGTAATTACGTAATTGTGTCGACAATGACGGTGGAGAATTTGTTTTTTCCTTAGTGAGCCAGTAATATTTATAATTTTCCATTTTTAATCATTTTTCGCAAACTTTTTCTTTACTTTTTTGGGGAATGTTGTATAGTATTTGATAACCCGACCAGATGTCCGGTGCCCAAAAAAAGCCAACCCCCTCTTGGCTTTGCGGGCTCACCGCCCGCCGCCGGACATTGCTTTTTTTCCTTTCTCAAAATCAGATTTCCGTGTGAAACATAATCCAAAGCGGTGTTTTTATGTTGAAGGGAGTACGGAAACAATCCGCAGGGATATGGAAATAGTTCGGCTTGCCAATCGGGCAGGGGGGCAGGGCATTAACGGGGACTGGATATGGTGAAAGGCGAGGATAAAAAAAGCCCCGGCTGAGTTGGGCCGGGGCAGGGGTAAAAATCGGTTTTGCAATCACCGGGGTGATGATTTTAGTTGAAGTCAAGCTGGTAGCTGATGACGCCTTCCTGGACGTGGGTTTTCACCTTGCAGTCGCAGTTATTCAGGACCACCTGCATGGCTTTGTTGTCGCGGAGGACTTCGGCGGTGAAGCCGTCGATGCCGTTGCGGCGGGCGATGGTTATCAGGTACTTGAGCAGGAAGGTGCCGATGCCGCGGTTTTGCCACTGATCCTGCACGATGAAGGCCACTTCAGCCTTGTTGGTCTTGGGGTTGAGGTAGTATCTGCCGATGGCGATGATGTCTTCGCCGTAGGCCTCAGGCAGAGTACCGGCGATGGCCACTTCGTTGCGGTGGTCGATATAGACGAAATCCTGAATTTGTTTTTGCGGGATTCGCTTGATTTCTTTCATAAAACGATAGTAAATGGTCTGCTGGGAGAGGTTGTAGAAGAGGTCCTTGATGCGCGGTTCATCGGTCGGATGGATGGGCCGGAAGTTAATCTGCGTGCCGTTGTCGAGAAGCATGGTGGTTTTGAGTTCTTCCGGACCGACGCGAATCTTGCCTTCGACATCGGCCAGTTCCCGGCGAAGGTATTTGGCTTCAATGGCTTCTTCCAGAAGCTGCTGGCGGAAATCGGGATGGGCGATGCTGATCAGGGCCAAGGCCCGTTCCTGGACGCTCTTGCCGTGGAGATAGGCGACGCCGTATTCGGTGACGACGTAATGAACATCGCCGCGGGTGGTGACCACACCGGCGCCCTTACTCAGGCTGGTGGTTATCCGGGAAACCGTACCGTTTTTGGCGGTAGAGGGCAGAGCGATGATGGCTTTGCCGCCGTGGGAGCGGGCCGCCCCGCGGTTGAAGTCCACCTGCCCGCCGATGCCGGAGTAGAATCGGGTTCCCAGCGAGTCGGCACAAATCTGACCGGTAAGGTCCACTTCGAGGGCCACGTTAATCGCGACCATTTTCTGCTGCTGGCTAATCACATACGAATCGTTGACATACTCCGTGGGATGGAAGGAGAAGAGAGGATTGTTATCAATGTAATCGTAGAGCTTTTTGGTTCCGAGGCAGAAGCTGGCAACGATTTTGCCGCGATCCACGGATTTATTTTTTCCGGTAATGACGCCGGATTCAATCATGTCCATGATGGCATCGGTGAACATTTCGGTATGAATCCCCAGGTTTTTCTTTTCCCAGAGGAATTCCAAAACGGCCTGGGGGATCCGTCCGATTCCCAGTTCGATGGTGGAGCCGTCTTCGACCAGGCCGGCGATGTTGGCGCCGATTTTGCGGGTGACATCGGTTACTTCCGGAGGAAGGATCTCGATCAACGGGGTATCCACGGGGACCAGGATATCCAGGTCGTGGACCTGAATCAAGCTGTCGCCGAGGGTGCGGGGCATCTGCGGATTGACCTGGGCGATCACGAGAGCGGCATTTTCAGCGGCGCTTTTGACGATATCGACGGAGATGCCCAGGCTGCACATGCCGCGTTCATCCGGCGGAGTTACCTGAATCAAGGCCACGTCGAGGGGATGCTGGCCGGAGCTGAACAAGCGGGGGATATCGGAGAGGAAGATGGGAGTGTAATCCCCCAAACCTTCCTGAATGATATCGCGGACGTTTTCGGAGATGAAGAAACTATTGACACGGAAATAGTCGGATAATTCCTTGGCCGCATAGGGAGCCTTGCCGAAGGTCAGCAGGTGCACGATTTCGGTATCGGGCAGTTCGGCATGGCGATTGGCCAGGGCCTGGACCAGCTCAAGAGGCTGGGCGCAGCCGGTGCCGATAAAAACGCGGTTTCCGGGTTTCAGCTTTTTGACGGCCTCCTCCGGGGTGGCGATCATCCGTTTATATTTTTCCTGCCAATTGGGATCGTAACTTATTTGTTTATTCTCGCTCATAATTTCTGATTCACTCCAGAAAGGGTTATGCGGGCATCTGCCGCGATTGGTTCGGTTCCTGTTTCGCCTACGATGAAGGGATTGATATCCATTTCGACGATTTGCGGGAAATCGGTTACTAATTGACTCATTCGCTGCAAGCCGCCGGCAATGCCGTCGATATTGACACCAGCCTGTCCTCGCACCCCTTTCAGCAGGGCATAGGAGCGGGTGCGAACCAGCATTTGCATGGCCTCCTCCGAGGTAATGGGCGCCAGATGGAAGGTGACATCCTTCATCACTTCAACGAATATGCCGCCCAGACCGAACATCAGCATCGGACCGAACTGGGGGTCCCGGGTCATACCGATAATGACCTCGCGGGCACGGGGGCACATTTTTTCGACATAGACGCCTTCCAGCCGGGCATTCGGGGCTTTTTGCCGAATCCGCAGCATCATCAGGTCATACGCATCCCGAACGAGGTCGGGGCTGGTCATGTTGAGTTTGACGCCGCCCATATCCGATTTGTGCAGGATTTCGGGGGAAACGATTTTCATGGCTACGGGATACCCGATCCGGGAGGAGATCTCCACGGCCTCCTCGCTGGTCGTGGCCAGTTGACCGTCGGGAACATTGAAATTGTAGGCCCGGAGGATTTCCTTGGCTTTGACTTCGCCGATCTGGAAGACATTGGAACGGATATGGCGGGAAATAATCCGCTCGACGCGCCGGCGATTCACGGGGTAGCGAGTGACAATGCGCGGGGGCCGGTTGCGCCAGGCCACATAGTTGCACATGGCTTTCAAGGAAGCGACTGCCCGTTCCGGTGAGGGATAGTACGGGATATTATAGGCGATCAGCTTGTCCTTGCCGGGTTTGACATCCTCGCCGCCCATAAAGGAGGCCAGAATGGGTTTTTCGCCCCGCATACGCGCCGCAATGATATCGGCGGTTTCGGCGGGTTTGGTCATCGCCTGCGGGGTAAGGATTACGATAATGGCATCCACATTCGGATCGTCCTGGGCCGCGTCGAGCGCCAGGCCGTAGCGGTCCGGATCCGCATCGCCGAGGACGTCAATGGGATTGCCGACACTGGCGGCGGCGGGAAGTTTTTTCTTTAATTCACCGGCGATCGTGCTATCCAACGCAGTAACCTGCAAACCGGCGTTTTCCACCGCATCGGCAGCCATGATGCCTGGTCCGCCGGCGTTGGTGATAATGGCAACCCGGCCGCCTTTGGGCAGCGGCTGCATGGCAAAAGCGGTGGCATAGTCGAAGATGGCTTCAAAACTTTCGGCACGAACGATACCGGCCCGGCGGAAAGCCGCCCCATAGGCGATATCGGCCCCGGCCAAACTGCCGGTATGGGAGGAAGCGGCCTTGGTACCGGCCTTGGTAGTACCGGATTTGAAAATGACCACCGGTTTGACCATGGAGGCCGCTTCGGAGACTTTGATGAACTCATCCCCGGAATTGATGCTTTCCAGATAGCCGACGATTACTTTGGTGTTTTTGTCTTCGACAAAGGCGGAGATGAAATCGTTTTCGCAGAGGTCCGCTTTATTGCCGATGCTGACCAGGTGGGACATGCCGAGCTGGCTGGCAGCCATCCAGTCCAGGATGGCGGCGGCCAAGGCCCCCGACTGGGACAAAATAGCGATATTTCCCGGTTTGGGCAGACGAGGGGCAAAGGAAGCATTTACCTTATGGTGGGTATTCAAGCTGCCCAGACAATTCGGTCCTAATAGCCGGACATTGTGGGAGGCACAAAGCTGGGCAATTTCCTTTTCCAGCTTAGCACCCTCGGCGTTCACCTCTTTGAAGCCGGCGGAAATCACCGTAATGACCTGGGCGCCGGCCTGGATAGAGCTTTCAATGGCCGCCGTCACGGAGGCCAGCGGCACACTGATGACGCTCAAGTCGATTTTTTTACCATAATCCTTGAGGTCTTTGTAGCATTTGATACCCAGGATTACATCGGCGGTCGGATTGATGGGAACAATATCCCCTTCAAAGCCGGCAGTGACCATATTCTTGACAATTTCATAGCCGACCTTACCGGGTGTACGGGAGGCTCCGATGATTGCAACATTTTCAGGGGTTAAAAGTGCTTCTAACATAATATACCTATTTCCTTGTGAATACGTAACTTGCCGTAACAACCCATGTCATTCGGCCATAACTCATTCCATAGTAAAGACTTTATATTTTGCAAATCCCGGCAAAATAAGCAAGTATTTTTTAAGGCGAATCAGAACATTTTTTTGTTTATTGGATGAACCAAATAAGACGCCAGCGTCAATAGCTCTTTTATCCCTTGTTATTGAGGAGCCAGAGCTGTGGTTGGATGATTATCGGAAGGGTAGATTGCGCGGAAACGGCCAGGGTGGATGGCCAAAATTGCGCAAGGCAAAAAAATTTTTGTTGAGGATTGACAAGGGTTTACGACGTTTTTGGGCAAAAAAAATGGGAAAAACCTTGCGCAGTTGCGGACATCAGTCTATATATGGGGGGGCAGTGGAGAATATAAAAGCAAAATGTGACGCCAGCGTCAAAAGCTATTTAATCCCTTGTTATAGGGGAGCCGGAGTGAGTTTTTGGGTGTTCCTATTGACTTTTGTCGATTCCATCAATTTTACTGGTAAAGTTCGTTGACAAAAAAGTATATATCTCTGTATAGTATGTACGCTTTGGCGGGGTACTGGAAGCCTGCCGGAAAGCAGAAAGGTGCTATACGTTATGAATAAACCAAAGGGACTGGTGAATTTACTGGTGGTAAGTGTGTCGGTATGCGGGATGACGCTGGTTTCGGGCTGCAAGGAATCCTCCAGCGATGCCGCCAGTAAAGAATCGTCCGCCGCGGTGAACCAATCGGGCCGGTTGATTCGTGCCAGTCAGAAGGTAAACCTGCTGACCCCGGAAGAAATTGAGCGAGCCGGCCGCACCCCCGGCGGACAGTTGAAAAATGAAGTTTTATCCCGGCTGGAAAAAGAGTCGGATACCCAGACTTTTGCACAGGCGCTGGAAGAGGTGATCCAGCAGCAGGGGCAGCCGGAAGGCCAGGCTGATTCGGCGGAACTCAGCAGCCGGCTGCTCGATCTGTATGAACAGGAGTCGGCCCGCCGTCAGAAGTCGCAGGAACAAACGGGCGCCCAGCGACAGGAAAAACTCAACCAGGCGGTCCAGCTCCTTCAGCAGGCATTGAATGCGGCCCGGAGCAGCGAGAATCGGGAGACGCAGGTTGGACCGGAATGTATGCTGGGTACGATTTATATGCTGCAGGCCCGGGAAGGCAAAGAACAACTGCATCAGCAGGCAAATCATCTTCAGCGGCTGCATGGCCAGTTGAGCCAGTCGGCACTGGAGATTGCCGGGCAGGAGACGATTCAGAATGTCTATGCCAGTTATTTTCCCGCCAATGAGGTAAAGGTGCTGGAGGCAAGGCTGACAGGCGGAGATGGGACGGATGCCTTTGCCGCCGCCACCTCGCTGCGAAGTTTGCTGGCGGCAGTGGAACAGAGTCTGGCGGAACGAACCGCCCAGAAGGAGGAAATTCAGAAACGGATTGACACCAATCTTCAGCAGGCCAGGGAACTGCACCAGGAATATTTATCTTTGAAAGAGCAGGCGGATCAGGCAAAGGGGGCGTCGAAATATGAGCTGGAGCAGCAGGCGAACAGTCTGCGAAGCGGTTTTGACGAATTTGGGAATAAGGTGGCGGAGGGAGAAATTTATTACGAAGCCCAGGCGGAGATCGCCCGGACGGAAATGGAAGCGGTTGCTTTCCATCTGGATTGGCTGGGGATGCGCCAGAAACAATTGCAGGAATCCATTGCCCGGGTTGAAACGGATATTCAAGCCTTATCCAACAAAACCCTGTTGGAAAGTACGCAGGGCGGCATCGATCAATCCATAGAGAAGCGCAAGGAACATGTAAGCCGTTTGCAGGAAGGATTGACGCGTCTGGAAGAGCAGGAAAAGACATACGGGAATCTACTGCTGGAAACCGCGGATGCCTATCGGAAATCCGGTCAGGCGTTCCGGAATGCCTCGCAGGCGGCGTCCCGTAAGACCAAGGAATATGCCGGCACCTTTCAGAAGACTTCCGAGGCGGAATTGCTTACTCTGTGGCAAATGAACCGCCAGCGGTATGAAAATGCGGTGGAACGGCTGGCATTGCTTGGCGGAATCCAGGAAGCGGAGACGGTCGTAGATCGGCTGAGCCAATTCTGCCAGGCTCAGGTGGCCCAGGCCCAGGCCCACGCGCAGGAACTGGAGGCCAGCCTCAGTAAGCAGGGCGGCAATTAAACCGCCGCCGGCCCGCCGGCAGGTTTAGATGAGGGACCGGTGGGGAAAGAAGATCTGATTGCCGGCGGTATTGTTCCATTTGTTTGGCTGAATATATAAAGGCTCCCAGGGTCAAAGGAGGAAAAGGGGGGAAACGGTTCTTGACGGCGGCGGGATATTCTGATAAAGATAACCATTTTGTGTAATTATCCGAGAAATAGAGAGTTAAAATATGGATAGTTTTCGAAGGGTGTTGGGGTATGTAAAGCCCCAATATAAGGCAGTGGCGCTTTCCATTTTTTGTGCGTTGATGGGGGCGATGCTGTTTTCCCTCAGTTTTGTGGCGATGCTGCCGCTGATGAAGGTGCTGATCAATGAGGAGGGGCTGCACGGGTGGGTGAATCGGGGAATCGTCAGGCATCGCAGCGGAATAAATTTTGAACCGTTATCCGTACCCGATGATTTTAGCAAATTGACCGAGCTGCAAGTTTCTCACGCGGAGAAGCTGGAAATTAAAAGCGTTAAACTGAAGTCGGCGGCGTATGAGGCGGGATTGCGGGAGCGGGATGAAATCCAATCGGTAACGGCTGGTTCGAATTCGATTTCCGACCGGGAACAGATATTACGGAAGCTGGTCGAAATACCCGGCGGCGAAGCGGTGGTTCTGGCTGTAGAGCGCAGTGACGGCACGGCGGAAACCATCGAATTGAGGCTGGAGGAACCGCCGTTTTATACCGGGCTGGCGCAAAAGCTGTTACGTTTTATACCGCAGGATCAGGGAACCGATTTTAAGCGAAAATCCATCATTCTGATCATTGTGATCCTGCTGGCGGCGACGCTCATCCGCTGTGTCATGCGTTTCGGACAGGAATATCTGGCCAATCGGATCGGGTTCCGGACGATTATGTGGCTGCGGCGGGATGCCTATCGCAATGCCATCCGGCTGCCGATGAGTTATTTTGGAACGCGGGGAATCAGTGATACCATGAGCCGGTTTGTGCAGGACTCCAACCGGATCAACAGCGGGATCAATACGGTGCTGGGCAAGATGATCCGGGAACCGATCGCCATTTTGTTTTTAGTGATCGCCGCTTTTGCGATCAATGCCAAGATGACGCTGTTGGTGCTGGTAGGCGTTCTTCCTGCTGCCGTAATCATCGGTATGCTGGGGAAAAAAATGAGAAAGGCTACCAAGCGGACGTTGTCGAGCTGGTCGTTCATGCTGGCGAATTTGCAGGACCGGCTGCTGGGAATCCGGGTGGTAAAGGGGTACCATTGTGAGAATCATGAGGAGCAGCATTTTGGTCAGATCAACGCGAAACTGCTGAAGCAGCAGTTTCAGGTGGCGAAGATCGATGCTGCCAGCGGTCCGATGCTGGAAGCCCTGGGGATGACGGCCGCCTCGGTCGGGATGATTTTTGCGGCCCGGGTTATGACGGGCGGCCACATGGAAACCAGCGAATTTTTCGCCCTGGTCGCCTTGCTGGCTACGATTGCGGAATCGGGCCGCAAGCTGGGTGATTTGTGGCCCCGGCTATCGATTGCCAATGCGGCGGCGGAACGGATTTTTGAATTGATTGACACCCCGGCGGAAACCAATCCGCCCGATGCGGTGGAACTGGGCCGGTTATCACGGAACGTAGAATTTCGGAATTTGACTTTCACCTATCCCAACAGCGAAGTCCCGGCTTTGCAAAATATTCAGGCCGTTGTGAACGCCGGGGAAACGGTTGCGGTAGTCGGTCCCAACGGTTCGGGGAAAACGACTCTGCTGAGCCTGATTCCGAAGTTTTATAGTCCCCAGGAAGGAGCTATCCTGATCGACGGCCAGGATATCGCCCGGGCGTCACTGTCGAGTCTGCGGGAGCAAATCGGGATCGTGACGCAGAACACCATTATCTTTCATGATACGATTGCGTACAATATTGGGTACGGGCGACCGGAGTCCAGCCGGGAGGAGATTGTCGCCGCGGCCCGGCGGGCCTATGCCCATGAATTTATCGAGCAGTTGGCCCATCAATACGACACCATTGTGGGGGAACAGGGTTCGACCCTGTCGGGCGGCCAGCTGCAGCGGCTGGCGATTGCGCGGGCCATATTGCGTGATCCGGCGATCCTGATATTCGATGAGGCGATGAGCCAGATCGATTCGGAAAGCGAGGCGAAGATTCAGAAGGCGATTATGGAGTTTTCGCAGGGACGAACCACCTTTATCATTGCGCATCGGCTCAGCACCATCATTCGGTCGGACCGGATTCTGGTGCTGGACAAGGGTCATTTAGTGTCGGAAGGGACTCACCAGACTTTGCTGGAGAAATGTTCCCTGTATAGGAAGTTATACGAAGTGCAGTTTGCCTGTTAATAGCGAGAATGAGGTATGAACCAGCCAGGCAATCCGGGCGAGGTAATCCGGACGGTACAAAATCAGTTGGAGTGCGATTTGTATCTGGGCGGATACTGGCTGCCGATTGGGAAGCTAAAACCGGCGGTGAAAATGCCCGTTCGGCCGCCAGCCGCACCCGCTGGCTCCCCCGCCAGGGCTGTCAGTCAGGAGCGAATAATGTCTGATGCGGAACCAAGGAAGGAAAAACAGAAACGGCTGGACGATTTGGTCCGGCGTATGGGGTCTTGCTGCCGCTGTTCGTTAGCCCAAACCCGGCTGCATCTGGTTCCGGGCGAAGGCAATCCCTGTGCCCGGATCGTATTTGTGGGGGAAGCCCCCGGGGCCAGCGAGGATGAACAGGGTCGGCCTTTTGTGGGGCGGGCCGGCCAGTTGCTGACGAACATCATTGAGGCGATGGGTCTGCGGCGGCAGGAGGTGTATATCTGTAATATTTTAAAATGCCGCCCGCCGGAGAACCGGGATCCACAGGCGAATGAAATCGCGGCATGCATTGAGTATCTGTATGAGCAGCTTCGGATCATTGAGCCGGAGATGATTGTGGCGCTGGGAGCGCATGCGGCCAAAACCCTGCTGAACAGTACGGCCGCCATTGGGGAACTGCGGGGGCGCGTGCATGCATATTATCCGGAGCCGCTGTCGAAGCCGATTAAGCTGGTGGCGACCTACCACCCGGCATATCTTCTGCGGAATTATTCACCGGATAACCGGCGGCGGGTGTGGCATGATATGCAAATGGTATTGAAGGAACTGGGTTTGCCGGTTCCCAGGGGCAAACAGGAATAAAGGCAGGCAGGAGAACAGCCGGTGAAAATCGAATGTATGGCACTGGGGGATTTCGAAACCAATTGTTATGTACTGCGTACTTCGGCACAAGACAAAGAATGCGTACTTATCGATCCGGGATTTTCCGCGGAACCGCTGCTTGATTATCTGCATCG
Source organism: Planctomycetota bacterium (assembly GCA_022705365.1). GTDB lineage: Bacteria > Planctomycetota > Phycisphaerae > Sedimentisphaerales > SM23-30 > JAKJEP01. The sequence goes on from JAKJEP010000004.1 coordinate 14,670, forward strand.
CCATTCTCTGCATCCGTGCCGGGTTTTGTTGACGCACGGGCATTGCGATCACATTGCCGGTCTGGAACTGCTGCATGAGGAATTCAATCCGCTGCCGGTCAGTATCAGCCCTGAGGATGCGCCGATGCTGACGGACAGCCAGAAAAATTTGTCCAGCACGATGGGGATTGATCTGGCGGTACAGGCGGCGGATGCCATAGTCCGGCCGGGAGAAACCATTTCATGGGGGGAACTTGCCTTTACGGTATTGGCGACTCCCGGACATACACCGGGCGGAGTGAGTTTTTATTGTGCCCGGGAGGGTGTGGTTTTCACCGGGGACGCGCTGTTTGCCGGCTCCATCGGGCGGTATGATTTTCCCGGCAGCAACGGGGAGATCCTGCTGCGGGGAATACGGACGGAATTGCTTACCCTGCCGGAGACCACGCGCGTATATCCCGGTCACGGCCCGGAGACCACCATCGGCCGGGAGAAACGGACCAATCCGTATCTGGTTTGAGAATCTCAACCAGTGTTATATCCGGTATTTAGAGAAACTTGACGGAACCGCCAAAAGTCGGAATGGACATCCAAAAACGGCTCTGGCTTCCCGATAACAAGGAGTCGAAGGGCTTTTGACGCGGCGTCAAAATTGTCGAAAATAGCCATTTTCCTGACAGGATTGCGGAAAAGCCCGCTTGACGGTGGCAAATCGATACGTTAGAATGAAGGAGTGAGATCGGCGTTGGAGAATTATGGGACGTTAAACCAGGAATTCTGCCGACCGAATTTTTCTAAGAGAATCGAATCGTGCCAACTCTTTATGTATTACAAGGTCCGGATAAGGGCCGAACGTATGAAGTGCTGCATTCACCGACGATGATCGGCCGGGAAAGCCACGACCTGCCTCTGACCGACAATACGATTTCGCGTCATCATGCGGAGCTTTTACAGGAGTCGGGCACGTGGTTTATCCGGGATTTGAATTCCGCCAACGGTACGTATGTCAACGGGGTGAAAGTGTTCAAGTCGCTGGCCTTGAAACAGGGGGACCAGATTCGCTGCGGGACCACCCTGATCGTATTCGGGGGGATTCGTAAAAATACCGGGATTCCGGGCGAACTGGGAAGCAGTTTGCGGATCGACGAGGACGGCAATCTGGTGGAATCGGCGATTATGGCGACGGCGCCTTCGATGGACGATTCGGTCATTATTGCCGGACCAGAGACCTCCTCCGCGGTAGGGAATTTACGCCTGCTGTATGAGCTGTCCACCGCGATCAGCTCCATCTTTGATCAGCAGCAACTGCTGGAAGAAGTGGTGGACATCATTTTTGACAATCTGCCGGCGGACCGGGGTTTTATCATGCTGCGGCAGGAAGACCAGCAGGAACTGGTGCCGGCGGTGGTGCGGTACCGCAGCAAGGATCATTCGGGAAAAATTACCATCAGTCACACGATTGTGAATCATGTGATGAACAATCAGGAAGGAGTCATCTGCTCGAACGCGATGCGGGATCCGCGGTTTACCAAGGGAAAAAGCGTACATGACTACGCCATCCACTCGGCTTTGTGTGTTCCAATCACGGTGCGGGACCGGAATATCGGGGTAATTTATATCGATACGACGGTAGCTACGCATACCTATTCGGCGGAACAGCTTCGTCTGGTAACGGCGATTGGTTTTCAAACGGGGCTGGCGCTGGAACACGCCCGGCTCTATCAGGCGGGGGTACAGGCGGAGCGGCTGGCGGCGGCGGGCGAGACGGTGGCGTATCTGTCGCACGGAATCAAGAATATTCTGCAAAGCCTGCAAAGCGCGGTCGATATGGTGCAGTTGGGGCTGAGTCGCAACAAGCTGGATGTGGCCAAGAAGGGCTGGACTATTCTTTCGCGCAATATGACCCGAATTCAGAACCTGGTTTTAAATATGCTGGCCTTCAGCAAGGTCCGCAAGCCCAAGCTGGTGATGATTCAGCTCAATCAAATTGTCAACGATGCCCAGGAGATGCTGACCGGTCAGGCGGAAGAAAAACGGGTGGCTCTGGTGCCGGATCTGGATGATTCGCTGCCCTCGATTCCGGTGGACCCGGACGGGATGCAGCAGGTAATATTGAATCTGGTGCTGAATGCCCTGGATGCGGTGAAGCCGGATGTCGGAATTATTACCGTTAAAACCCACTTTGACAGCCAGGCACACGAAGCGGTTCTGATGGTTGGCGATAACGGAGCGGGAATTGAGAAGGAGCGGCTGTCCGCTATTTTCCGGGCGTTCGATTCCAGCAAGGGGCAGGGCGGTACGGGACTGGGGCTGGCGGTCGTTAAGAAAATCATTGAAGAGCACGAGGGGAAGGTGGAAGTCACCAGCAATATAGGCGAAGGTACCACCTTCACCATCCGTATTCCGACGGCAGTCAAACCGGTCCTGGACAGCGGCGGCACCGCAGGCCCTGCAAACTAACATTTACGTACAGGCAGGTATTTCCACATTCCATACCCGGATTTACGCTTTGCGTAACCGGGAGACCGCCAGGGCGATATCCTCCAGCCGCTTTTCGCCGGCTTCGCGTTCGATGCACATGGTCCCCTGGAAACCTATTTCTTTGAGGGCTTTCAGAAAAGAGTTATTGGAATTAACCTGACCCTCGCCCCAGGGTACTTCGCTGCCCCATTGGCCCGGCTGGGTGGTACGGATGGCGTCCTTGACGTGGAGATGCTTGACCCAGGGGGCAAGGGTGCGCACAGCCTCGGCGGGAATACCTTTATCGTATAAAATCATATTCGCCGGATCAAAGTTGACCGCCAGGGCGGGATGTTTCATTTCCTCCAGGAACATTTTCAGTTCCTGAGCCGTTTCCTGTCCGGTTTCCATTAAGACAGTTACCTTCTTTTTGGCGGCGGCATCGGCCAGATATTTCATGCGGTCATAAAATTTCCTGGCGTATTCGGCGTCGGTGTGATCGATAAAGCCGGCATGAAACGCCAGATAAGGCACGCCCAGTTCGGCGGTGACATCCAGGGCCTTCAGAAACAGGGCCGAATCATTTTTCCAGTGCTCATCGGGCCGGATACCGCCGGTCAGTTTGATCCGATCCAGGGTGGAATAATCTTCATGGGCAAAGGCAATCATGGTGGCGCTGATCTTCCAGTTTTGTTTTTTGACGGTTTTGAGGTATTCGGAGCCGTTTTGTTCAAAAACCGGGCCGACTGCCAGATTGATATGCTCCAGCCCCATTTTTTTCATTGCCTCGGCAATGACCGGTAAATCATTATGCAAAGACCAACTGCAAACACCGACAGGCCAGGTACCACATTTTACCATGATTTTATCCCTTCTTCATTTAGCTTTGTTTACTTTGACCATGACTTTTTTACCGGTTTGCACCGATTTTTTTTCCAGTTCGACCAGCCGGACGGAATCGCGCGCCTGTTGGGGTGTGATGATTTGCGGCTGGCTGATACCCTGGAGTTCCCGGGCAAAATAGGCTATTTCGTTAAAATAACCGTCGTTTTGCGGCAATTCAGGGGTAAAGACCTCACCCTGAGCCGGGAAAACCTGGATCGTGGGCTGGTTGCGGGTGGTGAAGACTACCGTGGCCCTTTCCAGGATGAGCGTAAAGCCCATCTCGAAGACAAAAGTGGGCATCATGGCCCAGCCGCCCTCAGCGGTTATCAGATGGCCGTCGTATTCGTACTGGGAGACGATATGGATGATGGAATTATTCTTATTCTGGATGCCGTAACTGGTTATGGATTCAGGCATACCGAGCAGGTACTGGATGTAGTCCACATCGTGGATGTGCAAGTCGAGGGGCATGCCGCCGCTGCGGGATTCGTCGGCAAACCAGCTATCGGACCAGGCCGGCATGGCGGTATAGCGGCGAAAACTGGCCGCACGGAGCGAACCGTAAGTCTTTGATTCGACAATATTTTTGGCCCAGACGTATTCGGGCCAGAAACGCAGGCAGTGGCCGATCTGGAGCTTTTTGCCGCTCTTGCCGGCAGCGGAAATCATACGGTCACAATCTTTCGCCGTCAGGGCCATGGGCTTTTCACATAAGACCGAGAGGCCCGCCTTCAGGGCCTGGACGGTGAAATCGGCATGGAGAAAGGTCGGCAGGGTGATGGAAACGACATCCAGCTTTTCGCGTTTGAGCATGTCGTTAAAATCATGATAGATGCCCAGTGCGGAAAAATCGATTGGTTCTTTGTTCAGGGCGATATTGCCCTGGGTCTTTTGGGAGTCCTGTACAAAATTGGGATTGGCATCGCACAGGGCCACCACCTGAACGCCCGGCTGCTTTTTCCAGGCCTGATAATGCGTCTGACCCATAAAGCCGAAACCAAGAATCGCCACTCGCAGCACGTTCACCTTCCTTTCGCTCTGTCGTATGTAACCTTAGATGAAGACTACATTTCGGTAATCCGTATGTTCCGGTATTTCAAGCCCTTTTCGCCATGATGCTGAAAGCCGATATAGCCGCCGGTCCGCTGGAGACCGGGGTGTTCGGCAATTTTATCGAAATGGTCATTCAGGTTGACATCGATAATTTGCGTATCATTGAGCGTAACTTTGACATTAACACCTACGCATTCGATGACCATCTTCTGCCATTCGTTGGCCGGTTTGGTGACCTGCTTAGAGGGGGCCTGAACCGCATAGACACTACCACAGAATTGCCAGGGCTTTAGATCCTTGTACTGATCGGCGTAGTCATCCAGGACCTGGATTTCGGAGCCGGCATAGGCGGGATTGCCCTCGCGGGGGGTACGGATGAAAACACCGCTGTTGCCGCCAGGGGGGACCATGAATTCCAGCTCCAGCTTGAAATTGGTGTATTGATCGACGGTGGAGAGCCAGCCGCCGCTACTGCCTTCGTTGTAAAGGGTTCCATCGGCCACCTGCCAGGCGCCCGGTTCGCCGCCGACCTGTTCCCAGCCGGTCAAATCCTGGCCATTAAACAGGGATTTGGCGGCGCGGGGGATTTCACGGATATAGATGTTTTTGAAGTATAATTTGGTGCCGTGGGACTGCAATTCAATCTGGCCCGAGGAGTACATGGGTTTGTCACGTTCCCAGTAATTTTCCATAACCGTATTATCGACAACCAGTTGGTCGTTCAGGTGGACGGTAGCTCGGTCGCCGATCATGAGGATGCGGAAGGTATTCCACTGCCCGACCGGATTATCCGCCACTTTGAGGGGCTGGCTGGGGTTCTTCTGGTTGTTGTAGAAGCCGCCGGAGCCGACCTGGGCGCCGACGTTGGTCAGGGCGGTGTCCCAGATTTGAACCTGGGGCGAGCCGCGAAGATAGATGCCACTGTCGCCGCCGGCCTCAATCTTCCAGTCCACGAACATTTCAAAATCGGCATAATCTTTCACGGTGCAGAGATGGCTGCCGTGGCCGTCGAATTCCAGTGTACCATCGACCACCTTCCAGTGGGTCCGCATCGCCTCGTCGGCCTCGGCCTGGGCTTTGGCCAACTCCTCAGCGGTCATTTTGGTGCGGGTGGGCGGATCAGCGACCAGGCCTTTCCAGCCGGTTAAATCCTGGCCGTTGAAAAGTGCTGTAAATCCTTGCGGGGGAGTGTTTTCCGCATTTGGCGCGGCAACCGGCGCGGTTATCGGCTGGGGCTGGGAGTCAGAGGGGGCGGCCGGCTGGGGTTGGGGCTTATCGGCTTTTTTGCAGCCACCCGTCAAAAGGAAGCAGGAAACCACTAATGCTATAATTGCTTGTTTCATAATATTTTACCTTTCGCTCTGTGAAAATAAATGCATCGTTTGAAACTTTCGTTACTAGTAGTCATTACGCTATAATCAAGCTAAAGTAATTGGTGCAGGCCTGATAAGCAAATATTTTTTCCAGTATATTTGGGAATCCGGGGGCGGCTATACTATTTTGCGTAAAAAAACTTACAAAAAGCGAAGGATAGGGAAAGATCGTGGGGTATTCGACCGGCGGGAAGGAAACGAACGAAACGGTATTCACGTCCTATAAACGTCGTGATGAATACTTGACATAACACAGTCAAAATGTTATAATAAATAATAATATAGCAGTTGTTCCTGTGTGTGAAAGATACCTTCTATTTGAGACAGGACGACCGGAAAAATGCTGTTTTAAACAAAAAAAAAGGTTTTTTCAATATTGATGCCAGCGTCAATATTTTTCGACCCCTTGTTATAGCAGGGGGTGAGAGTTGCTTTTGGATGACAAAAGCGGCTAGAGCGGTTTTGTCGATTTTAAAGAGGAGTGAGTGACCTTATTATAAAAGGGGGTATGTTTCGGAAATCATAATATCCAGAGTACAGAACTAGTGTTTTTGTAATGCCGATGTTTTGCAACAATAGAAAATGAAAAAACATATGAAGAATCACTATATTCAATCAGTTGGTTATGTATTTTTTGCGGTGTTGTCTTTTGCCCATACGGCCGCCGCCGTGGATGTAACGCCCTTTGCCGACCCTGCCTTTGAGGCTGCGGTGCGGGCGGAGTTAGGCATCCCCAGCCCAACCCCGATTACCGATACGGATATGCTGGTTTTAACAAATTTGAATGCGGAAAACCAGGGGATCGCGGATATAACGGGGATCGGGTATGCACTCAATTTGCAGGTGCTGGGATTAAACAACAACCAACTAGTCAGTTTGCCGGTAGAAATCGGAACTCTGAGCCATTTGACGAGCCTTTGGGCGGCTGGCAATCAATTGAGCGGCGTACCGGCGGCGATCGGGAATCTGTCCCAGCTACAGTACCTGTATCTGGATGGAAATCAGCTAAGCAGTCTGCCGGCGGAAATCGGGAGTTTATCTAATCTTTTGGAACTTGGTCTGTCGCATAACCAGCTAAGCAGTCTGCCGGTCGAACTGGGGAACTTGACAAATCTGACCAAGCTGTATGTGTCCTTCAATCAATTAAGCGGTCTGCCAGTTGAAATCGGGAATTTAACCAGTCTGACGGATATCAATTTGGGGAGTAATCAACTGACCAGCCTGCCGGCAACGATTGGGAATCTGACCAGTCTGACAACGCTGTATCTGGCTGGCAATCAACTGACCAGTTTGCCGGCAGAGGTCGGGAATCTTACGCAACTCACCAGGCTGGACCTGGCGAATAATCAACTAACCGGTCTGCCGGCAGAGATCGGGAATCTGACCCAACTGGTTTGGCTGAGCCTGGAATACAACCAGTTGGCCAGTCTGCCGGACGAGATTGGAAATCTGACTAATCTGACCAAGCTCTATTTATCCTATAATCAGCTCCATCGTCTGCCGGAAGCAATGGAGAATCTGACCGGATTGACCACATTGTATCTATGGCACAATCCTTTTGTTACGGAAGTATATTGCGATACCATTCCCGATCTTCGATATAATAATCTGAATCCAGACTATTTTAAAATCTGGTACAATCCTAATCCCAATCCCCTTACCGAGGATTGTTCTACCGATCTATCCGATTTAGCCGATTTCAGTGCCTACTGGCTAGAGACCGGATGCGGAGAGGGGGATACCTGGTGCGGAGGGGCAGATCTAAATCACAGCGGGTACGTGGATTTGGAAGATTTCGCTATTTTCTGCCATTATTGGCTGGCGGAAGCCGAACAGCTGTAAAAGATTCTCCTCTCTGCAGGGAACAGGGATTTTCCAACCGCCTGTCACCGGCGGGATGGTACTGATAACAATCCGGGGGGATTTCATGCAGGTTTTTTTACCACTTGTCTTGCCACGAAGTAAAGCATTTTACGGGTTATAGGACTCTTTTCATGGGGTCAGGCAGGAGTTTCCCGGCAGATCCCCAGGGGAAAAGGGGTGGAGAACAATCCCTTGAGAAAGAAGAAGAAATCCGGTCTAATATGTTACGAATTTATCTGTATAAACAGCCGATATACATACAGACGAATGATGTTTTTCGGCGGTGAGAGACTGAGTGCAATTTCGAAGGACGAGACGGGAAATGAGCGGCAAACGGATAGCCATTGTTCAGTCGAATTATATTCCCTGGAAGGGATATTTTGATCTGCTAGCCCTGGTAGATCATTTTGTCCTGTATGACGATGTGCAATTTAATAAATACAACTGGCGAAACCGCAACCGGATCAAAACGCGGGAGGGTGGCCGGTGGCTGACCATTCCGATTGTGCAGAAGTCTTTGCAGCAGAAGATCCAGGATGTGGAAGCAGCAGACCGTTTCTGGATGAAAAAACACTGGCGGTCGATCGAGGTGAATTATGCCCGGGCCGCTTACTTTTCGGAATACAAAGATTTTTTTGAGGATTTGTATCTGAGCACACGCGAGAAATATCTCAGTGAAATTAATTACCGTTTCCTGACGGCCCTTTGCGGATTGCTGGGGATCGGGACGACGCTGTCCTGGTCCCGGGACTATCATTTGCCGGAGGGGAGAATCGAACGGGTGGTGGATTTGTGCCAGCAACTGGGGGCAAATGAATTTCTGTCCGGACCCACGGCCCGGCCTTATATCAATGAGCCGCTGTTCACCGCCGGGGGTATCCGGGTGGTGTGGATGGATTACCAGGGGTATCCCGAATATCGCCAGCTTTTTTGCCCCCCTTTTATACACGAGGTCAGTGTCATTGACCTGCTCCTGAATGAAGGGGCGAAAGAAGCCCGCCGTTATATGCTAAGCGCCAAAATCAGCCGGCCCGGCGCTCCTGAGAGCCAGGAAGGACAGGCCCGGCGCTCATGATGAACCGCAGCCCCCTCTATTCCGTCGTTGTTCCCGTGTATCGCAGCGCCAAAACCTTACCGGAATTGTATGAACGTGTGAATCAAACGTTTGCCGGGATGGAGGGGAATTATGAGTTGATTCTGGTGGAGGATGGCGGCGGCGATGAGAGCTGGCAGGTCATGCAATCGCTGCGGCAGCGGGATCCGCGGGTGAAAATCATTCGTCTGATGCGTAACTTTGGCCAGCATAACGCCCTGCTGGCAGGTTTTTCCTTTGCGTCCGGAGCTTATATCATTACGATAGATGATGACCTGCAGAATCCCCCGGAAGAAATACCCAAACTAATCGAGGCCATGCAGAAGCAAAATCAGGATGTGGTGTTTGGCATCCCCCGGGAGAAAAAACATTCGAACTGGAGAAACTGGTGCAGTCAGCTATTTCACCGTGCGGTTTCTTCCTCTTTTGATCGATTGCGTACTCCCAAAATCAGCATGTTTTGATCATGAAAAAATCGGTGATGGAAGCCATTGGGCAATTTCGCACGCCCCATCCGATTGTCGCCCTGCTGGCCCTGCGGGTAACGGAAAAAATCGGCAGCATTCAGGTGGATCATCAGGAACGCCCCAACGGGCAATCCTCTTATACGTTGAAAATTCTATTCCGCCAGTTTATGCACGGGCTTATTTATCACAGCGATCTGCCCCTGAAATGCCTCCGGTGGGCGGGGATCGGCAGTATCGGGCTGGGACTGGGGGCCGGCCTTTTTTGCTGTTTGCGTTCCGAATCCGACCTGCCGGCGAAAACCGGCGGTCCGGCGGTCCTGATTCTGCTGCCTTTGTTTTCCGGAATCCTTATCCTCTGTCTCTGGATCGTGGCAGAATATCTGCACCGGATCTTAGAGGGATTGTACCAGGGTCCTGCCTATCTGATTGGCGAGAAGGAGGTTTGAGGCGGATATGGTCAGCCAGGGCGAAACAAGCGACAGGACCGATTATCCTCCCCCACGGCTGGAGACTGTTTTATGCCTGAGGTAATGATTCCTTTTAACCGTGCGGCCCTGGAAGGCAGGGAACTGGCCTATATGGCGGAAGCGGTCGCCGGAGGGCATATTTCCGGCGATGGTCCGTTCAGCCGCCGCTGCCATGAATTTCTGGAAAGGGAATTGGGGGTGCGCAAGGCGTTTCTGACTACTTCCTGTACCCATGCGTTGGAGATGTCGGCCCTGCTGCTGAATATCCAACCGGGGGATGAGGTGATTGTTCCCTCGTTTACGTTTGTCTCGACCGCCAATGCCTTTGCCCTGCATCAGGCCCGGCCGGTATTTGTGGATATCCGACCTGATACCCTGAATATGGATGAAACCCGGCTGGAGGATTGTATCTCACCCCGCACGAAAGCGATTGTGCCGGTTCACTACGCAGGGGTGGGATGCGAGATGGATGTGATCCTGGAGATTGCCGGGCGGCACCGTGTGGCGGTGGTGGAAGATAATGCCCACGGACTGTTTGGAAAATATAAGGGCCGGCCTTTGGGTACCTTTGGGTGCCTGGCGACCCTGAGTTTTCACGAAACTAAAAATATCACCTGCGGGGAAGGTGGGGCGCTGCTGATTAATGACCCGCAATATATCGAACGGGCGGAAATCATACGGGAAAAAGGCACCAATCGCAGCCAGTTATTCCGTGGGGAAGTAAACAAGTACACCTGGATGGATATTGGGTCCAGCTATCTGCCCACAGATCTGCTGGCCGGGTTTTTGTACGCCCAACTGGAAGTCTGCGACCGGATCCAGCAGTCGCGCCGAAGGATCTGGGAGCATTATTATGGCCAGTTACATACCTGGGCTGGGGAGCATAACGTACGATTGCCTGTCATACCGGACTCTTGCGAACATCCATCCCATTTGTTTTATCTGATCATGCCAACCCATGCCGATCGGCAGGCGATGATTGCCCACCTGCGGTCGCACGGGATTTATGCGGTGTTCCATTACCTGCCACTGCACCTTTCGGAGATGGGCAGGAAAGCCGCAGGCAAAACCACATCCTGCCCGGTCAGCGAGGCTATCAGCAGCCGATTGATTCGATTGCCCCTTTTTACCACGCTGAGGCGGGAAGAGCAGGAGAAAATCATCGAAACCGTAATGCAATTTTATTGAGTTGAGGATCCGGCTGGCAAACAGTCGGAATTTAAAATAATACCCAATATGGCTTGGCAGACTAACATGGACAGGTTGTCAGAAAAAAACGATAAGACCGCAATCGGTATCCTGATGGGAGTAACGGCGATTTTTCTATTTCTGGTGATTCTGGCGGCCACGGATTGCCGGGGGTCCGATCAATACTGGTATCTGGCCGATGTGGAGACCCTGTTGCAGGGCGGCCCACCGGTTACGAATAACCTTTTTCCGGCCCAGGTGATGCTGACAGGGCAGGAGAAGCCTTATTTCATACATAACATCCTGAACCTGTATCTGGTACTGCCGGCGGCCTGGATCACCGGTTCTTTTGCGGGGTGGGTCATCACCAATGTTCTAGCCACGCTTTTGACAGCCGCACTGATCGCCTTTCTGGTGGCCAGGATAACCGATATCTATCTGGCGGTGTGGGCGTATTCGGTGTATCTGCTGCTGCCCCTGACGCTCTGGCTGACCGCCCAGCCGCTGGCGGAAGCAACCATCGCGCCTTTTGTGGCGTTGGGAATGCTGGCCTATGAGAGGGCAGGGACAAAGCGGCGATTTTGGATCGTACTGGCGGCGGCTATCCTGGGCGCCTTCTATTGCCGGTCCACCTATATTATCCCGTTATTTTTGCTACCCGCGGCTTATCTGTGGCAGAATCGGCCGGTTCGCAAAAATACTGTAGTACAGGCGGCGGCCTTATTGGCAGCGGCGGTGGCGGCGGCGGCGGGCCAACCCCTCCTGTTTCCGGAGAGTTTACCCATTTCCTGGAGCGGCCTGCTCAATAATGCGATTCCCGGCGTCACCGATAATATGTACAATTATTTTACCCTTTCCCCTATGGCTGTCCAGTGGGATGGCTTAGGTGGGAAATTCGCAAATAATCTTTTGCATCATTTTTACCTACCCAATATTTCCGAACAGATTTTTTATGCCCCTTTTAACCTGCTGGCGGTTCTGGCTGCGGTTCTATTTTTCAAGAGGAAATCCGAAGTAGAGCGACGGATCAGCCAGGGTTTAGCCGTTCTTTTGCTATTACATTTTGCCACCATCGTGGTGGTCCAGAATCAATTCCGCTATCTGCTGGTGACGATACCGCCCGTATTGGCCGGCGCGGTGATTGTTTTACATAAAGCTGGCTGGTCCCCGTCAAAAAATACAAAACGGATGCTGCTAGTGGGGAGTATAGTGGTTTTGCTGATACTGAACCTGCCCCTGGTGTGGAGATTACACCAGCAAGGCATAGAGGAAAAAATATTGCGCACCACCCTGGTCCGGATGTTTGAACCGATTCCCCAGGATGAATCCGTTATGGTTGAAATCCATGATAACGATTATCAACTGATGGGGTATGTTATGAAACCCCGAATGACTCTGTTTGTACGGGATGCATATTCCCGGGAACAGTGCCGTGAGTTGCGGGCCAGAAGCGGTGTCCAGTGGTTTATCGGGAAGCGGAATTCTCCTTTGCTGGGGCATCTTGCGATTACCGGTCCCCCGGTCATTCCAGAGCTGCCTGCTCCCTATGACCAATACGCCGTTTTTCGATTATGAAAGGGCTGCCCGATACGGGATTGTTTTCTTGCTTGCGATGGATGTATATAGTATAGTGACACAGGTTTTGACAGGACAGATTCGTCAGGAGAAGAATGGATGGTTCGAAAAGGCATAATTCTGGCAGGCGGCAGCGGCACGCGATTGTATCCCGTTACCCAGGTAGTGAGTAAACAGCTTTTGTCGGTATATGACAAACCGATGATTTATTATCCGTTGACTACCCTGATGCTGGCGGGAATTCGGGAGATACTGGTCATCAGCACTCCGGAAGACCTGGGACTCTATCAGCGTCTGCTGGGGGATGGCGGCCAGTGGGGAATTCATCTGCAATATGCCCGGCAGCCCCGGCCGGAAGGGCTGGCTCAGGCCTTTCTGATCGGCAGGGAGTTTCTGGCCGGCGGCCCGGCCTGTCTGATTCTGGGCGACAACATATTTTACGGACAGGGGCTGGCACAAACCCTACAGAACGCGGCCGGCCAGACGTCCGGTGCGACGATTTTTGGCTATAAGGTAAAAGACCCGCAGCGTTACGGGGTGATCGAATTTGACGGCCAGGGGAAGGTGATTTCGGTCGAGGAAAAGCCGGCCCAGCCCAAATCGTCCTTTGCGGCGGTGGGATTGTATTTTTATGATTCCCAGATTGCGGAGATTGCGGCCCGGATCAAACCGTCGGCACGGGGAGAGCTGGAGATTACCGATGTGAATGCCATGTACCTCAAGCAGGGGCAATTAAAGGTGAAGCTGCTGGGGCGGGGGACGGCCTGGCTGGATACCGGCACGGTGGATGCGATGCTGCAGGCCTCCAACTTTGTCCAGATCGTGGAACAGCGGCAGGGGCTGAAGATTGCCTGTCCGGAAGAGATTGCCTGGCACATGGGGCTGATAGACGCCCAGCAGGTAAAGAAGCTGGCGGAACCGCTGGCGAAAAATAATTACGGGCAGTATTTGCTGTCGCTGATCGAGGGGAAAGTTTGATGCAGGTAATCCAGACGAAATTGACCGGGGTCAGGATTTTTGAGCCGGATGTTTTTTCCGACCAGCGCGGCTGCTTTTTTGAATCGTGGAACCGGCGGCGGTATCAGGAGATGGGGCTGGCGGAAGATTTTGTACAGGACAATGTTTCGTTTTCCCAACGAGGAGTGCTGCGGGGCCTGCATTTTCAAAATCCCCAGTCCCAGGGCAAGCTGATCCAGGTTTTACAGGGGGAGGTATTGGATGTGGCGGTGGATATCCGGGTTGGCAGCCCGACCTTCGGGGACTGGGTATCGGTGGAACTATCCGAGCAGAATCACCGGCAACTGTATATCCCGGCCGGTTTTGCCCATGGTTTTGCGGTGGTGAGTGAAACGGTGATTTTTTCGTATAAATGCACCGATTATTATAATCATGCGGCAGAGGGCGGGGTACTGTGGAACGATCCGGATCTGGGTATCTGCTGGCCGGTCCGGGAACCTCTGTTATCCCCCAAGGACCGTACGTATCCCCGGCTGAAAGATATCCCGGCGGACCGGCTGCCGCTTTTCGAGGAGGCCCGATGACCCCGTCGAAGGCCGCCATAGCGATTCTGGGAGGCCGGGGGATGCTGGGCAGGGATCTGGCCGCTGCGTGCGAGAAAAAAGGCTGGGAGATGGCCGTCTTTGACCAGCCGGAATTCGATATCCGCAATCCGGAGCAGCTTCGGGCCGTTACGGAGAAGTTCGGGGTCATTGTCAACTGTGCCGCTTATACCAATGTGGAAAAGGCCGAAAGCGAGACAGACCTGGCCTATCAGATAAACGGGGAGGCCGTGGGACGGCTGGGGCAAATGGCAAAAGAGGCGGGGAGTTGGGTTCTGCACGTTGGTACGGATTTCGTTTTTGACGGGACCAAGGACGGGCCGTATGACGAAACCGACCCGCCGAATCCGATCAGCGTTTATGGCAGGAGCAAATGGATGGGGGAACGGCTCCTGGCGGAAAGCGGCTGCCGGCATTGCCGGATGCGCGTGCAGTGGACGTATGGGGCCGGGGGGACGAATTTTGTCAGCAAGCTGATCGCAGCGGCGGGGAAGAATCCGGTACTCAAAGTGGTGGAGGATCAGATCGGGTCTCCTACCGCCACGACCGAGGCGGCGAAAGCGATGTGTGCCTTACTGGAAAAGCGGGTGGAAGGATTGTTTCACTTTGCCAGTGACGGGTATGTGAGCCGCTATGAGATGGCGGAGTTTGTTTTTCGGAAGCTGGGGATGGCCGTTTCGCTGGTCCGCTGTAAAACCAGCGAATTTCCGTGTGCGGCGGCCCGGCCGCTGAACAGTTGTTTTGATTGCCGGAAAATCAAAGCCGTGCTGGACGAGGCCATCCAGCCGTGGCAGGTACCGTTGGAACAATTTTTACAGAAGAGGTAAGAATTTCATGCGAACGATTTTAGTTACCGGCGGGGCCGGATTTATCGGGAGCAACTTTGTGCAGATGGTTTTGCAGGAACACGGAGATTACCGGGTGGTCAATCTCGACAAGCTCACCTATGCGGGGAACCTGGAAAATCTGGAAGGATTTCTGGATCATCCGAACCATATCTTTGTAAAGGGAGACATCTGCAACGGGGAGCTGATTGGAAAACTTCTAAAGGAACACGCCATTGATGCGATCGTCCACTTCGCGGCGGAAAGCCACGTGGACCGTTCGCTGGAGGGGCCGGCGGTATTTATTGATACCAATGTAACCGGAACCTTGAAGCTGCTGGAGGCGGCCCGGGATTATCCCTTGCAGAAATTTGTACAGGTATCCACCGATGAGGTGTATGGTTCGCTGGGAACCGAGGGGAAATTTACCGAAAGCAGCCCCATCCGGCCCAATTCCCCCTACTCGGCCAGCAAGGCGGCGGCGGATCATCTGGTGCGGGCGTTCGGGCATACCTGGGGGTTACCTTATAATATTACCCGCTGTTCCAACAATTACGGGCCGTATCAGTTTCCGGAGAAGATGCTGCCGCTGATGATCAACAATGCCCTGCATGACAAGGAATTGCCGGTGTACGGGGATGGGCTGTATGTCCGGGACTGGCTGTATGTGTATGACCACTGCACGGCGGTGTGGAAGGTTTTAACGGAAGGCCGGGCGGGCGAGATATACAATATCGGCGGCTGTAATGAAAAGACGAACTTGGAAGTGATCGGAATCATTCTGGAGAGATTACAAAAGCCGAAAAGCCTGATCCGGCACGTGAAAGACCGGCCGGGGCACGATCGCCGTTATGCCATTGACGCCACCAAGATTATGACCGAGCTGGGATGGAAACCTTCGGTGACGTTTTCCCAGGGGCTCGCCAAGACCATCGAATGGTATTTGACGCATGCGAAGTGGCTGGAGCGGGTGGTATCCGGGGATTATGAGAAATATTATCAGGAGATGTATTCCGGGCGCTGATTGGCGGCCAGGGATTCGGCAGCCGCAGTCAGGGAGCGTTGGGAATGCCGATCAGGTCAGTGTCGGCAGGGCCAAGGCATAGAAGAGGTTGGCCAGGCCGTGGAATAAAACCGGAGCCACCAGCGAACGGGTGTAAACCAAAAGCCAGCCGAAGACCAGGGCGGGAAAGAAGGTAAGCAGCGCTGGTATCCCTCCTGCCTGGAGTACATGGAACAGGGCAAAAATCAAAGCAGAAATGAGTATGCCGATTCCCTGCCATACACGCGGATGGCGGGATGAGAGGCTGGTTGGCAGCCGGTGCAGCCGGCCCAGCACATAGCCGCGGAAGAAAATTTCCTCGGCGACCGCTACATAGAGGAACTGATACAGAAGCCAGGGGAGCCAGCCGTCCCGGGGGATTTGGTTTATGGCGGGCAGTCCCAGGCCCAGCCATTTCCATAGGGACAGAAGAACATAGATGAGGGGGAAGACCATCAGACAGGTCAGGAAGAGGATTTTGAGGGAAAAGCCGAGGGGGCTCAGGGTTAGCCCCAAATCCCGCCGGTTTCGACCGCGCAGAATCGTCGGGAACCCTGCCGCGGCTATCCATAGAACCGGAATACTCCACCAGTGCCAGCGGGCGGGAAATACCAGATTGATACAAAGCAGGCAGCCAGCCGCCGCGGCTATTACTACCGCGAATTCTACCATGTCGATGAAAGCCGCCTGTGTATCAGGCTTCTTCTCATCCGTTACCGATGTTTTTTCCGGGGATTGCAAGATTAATCATCCGATTCTTCCACGAAAATCACTTTGCTGAAAAATGGACGGATTTCGGTCTTCTCGGAACGGTATATCATTCCGATATAGTTATCCATTCCCCCCCGATGCCGTTTTTGAAACTATTTATTCTCCTCCTATCTGCTGAAGATAGTACACCTGGCTTACAGGAGAAAGTGCCTGACCGATGGGACGCACAAACTCTGCAATTACCATCGCCAAGGCCGCCAAAGGGGTCGGCGGGACATAGATAATGTCCCCTTCCTGCAAGAGAACATTTTTGCTGGAATCCCCACGTTCAAGCATATCTTTATATTTGATTTCAAAGATCTTCGGTTTGACTGCCGGATCGGGGGAAGGACGTACCACCTGAATTCTATCCGTCCAACCGGTAACCTCCGGAATAGCCTCGGCAATCGCGGTCAAAGCGGTATCGCGGCCGGTAAATACTTTGGGGCCATACTTACGCACTTCTCCCACTACATAGTAGACTTGGCTTTTGAAAACGGTAACCCGGACCT
Organism: Planctomycetota bacterium; assembly: GCA_022705365.1. Taxonomy (GTDB): domain Bacteria; phylum Planctomycetota; class Phycisphaerae; order Sedimentisphaerales; family SM23-30; genus JAKJEP01. The sequence continues at coordinate 31,760 of JAKJEP010000004.1, forward strand.
CAATCGGATCCTCTCCTTTGAGGGAATAGAGCGAAACAGCTTTCTCTTGCAGCATATCCGCCACCATTTCCGGGGTTTGGCCGGCTACCTTGAATACCCCCAGATTTTCGAAGGCCACCCGGCCGTCCGGCCGTATCCGCTGGCGCTGGAGGTTAATTTCGGGAATTTTGACGGCATGGATTTCGATTTCATCCGGCGGCTGCAAGACATACTGTTCGGCCGTTACATCCTGCTGGTAGGGTTTCACGAAGGCCTCAATATCTTTTGGGGAAGACGAAAAACAACCGGAAAGACCGGCAAGAACCACCAATAAACTCAGCATCTGCAACATGCGGGCTGGCTTCATATGCGACTCCTTACTATACGCTAAATTTGTAACAGCGAACCACTGAAAAAGACTAAACTTTAGTATAATCGATTTTACTATCGTTTGTCAAGACGGAAGAATGACGGTGCCATAAAATCTAAGTATATTTCTAGCAGAAGGTTAGATAGAAAGCCAGCCTGCCGTTATGGCAGAGGGGAAAAATCTTATAGCCAGGAAGCCCCCATCGGACGGCAGGCGTCATTGGGAATGTGCTCAGTATGAAACTGGCAAACCAACTTACCTAAAGTATTGAGAACGCAACGCCCGATAATAAATATGAGAAGAAATCGGATGGATAGTGTGTCAAGGCGAACCTACTGGAAAAGAAGAAATTGGAAAAAACCACGGGAATCATGATTGGGATCCTGCTGCTGGCAACCGTGAGCCATGCCGGAGCAGGGCTATATTATGTCAATGGCGGCACGGGAAACGATCTCTGGGATGGCAGTTCCCCCCTTTTTCAGAGCGGGACTATCGGTCCCAAGGCCACCCTGCAAGCCGCGATGGATGCGGCGGGGGATCAGGATACCATACGGGTTGCCGACGGGAGCTATAGCGGCGCGGGCAATCGGGATCTGTATTC
>JAKJEP010000004.1:32719-37432 GCA_022705365.1 Planctomycetota bacterium
AGCGAAAACGGTCCGGAGGCCTGTCTGATCATTCCGGCCGGCAGCCCGGGCGAGCCGCATCGGGGTTTTTATCTGGATAGCGACTGCATTCTGGAAGGATTTACCATTCGCAGCGGATATGCCTGGGGCGGCGGGATCTATTGCGTCAACAGCAGTCCCATCCTCCGGAACTGCGTTTTGCAGGGCAACTCCAGCCAGGGAAAAGGAGGCGGCCTGGCCTGCGATCATGCCAGCCTGCTGCTGGAAGGCTGTGTGATCCGCCAAAATACCGCCAACGATGGGGGCGGCATCTACGGGTATCAAAGCCAGATTACGATACGAAACTGCACCATCCGGGATAATAGAACCCCGGACAGTTATGTGGGCGGAGGCCTCTGCTGCGAGAGTGCCAGCCATCTCCAGATTGAAAACAGTATTATCCACGGCAATGTCTCCGGGAACCAGGGCGGCGGGATCTATTGTGATTCCAGTTCGATTCAGTTGATCAATTCCACGGTCATCGGCAACACGGCGGAAAGTCTGGGTGGGGGGGTGTATGCGGCCGGCAGTAATCTTAGTCTTCTCAACTGCACCTTCAGCGCCAACGTTGCCGTCTGGTATGGCGGAGGGATTCGCTGCTGGAATGCCACGGAGATGACCCTAACCAACTGTATCTTCTGGAACAATCAGATCCAGGCGGCCGGGGGGCAAGGAGCGGAAATCGCCATCGGTACCGGCTCGATCGTAACCATCTCGTACAGCGACATAGAAATCCCGAGCCAGACGGGAGTTCCCGCCGGGATTTACGCCGAGACCGATTGCACGCTGAACTGGGATACCCCTACCAATCGGAATGCGGATCCCCGTTTTGTTCGGGAGGGATCCTGGGATCCCAATGGCACGGCCGAGGATCCTGCCGATGATTTCTGGACCGATGGGGATTACCGGCTGGTGGCGGGTTCTCCCTGTGTGGACCAGGGGACCAACGCGGGCCTGGCGGCCTATCCGACCGATCTGGCCGGAGCCAAACGGATCCAGAACGAGGTGGTGGACCTGGGCGCCTATGAAAACGGGGATTTGCAATGTTTGAAGTTTGCCGTGAAGGCCGGCAAGATCCTTCCGGATCGAACCCGAGTGACACCGGCGGACTCGTTCACGGCCACGGGGCGAATGGAGGTTCCGGAGCAGTACCTGAACCATGCGGAGATCGTGGTGCGCCTGATGCTGCAGGACCGCATCTGGGAAGATACCATCGCGACCGATTCGACTCTTTTCCAAAAGAATGCGAAAAAGCCCATTTATTCTTTCAAACGAAAACTGGAGAAAAATGCCCTGGGCGGCATATCCTATCTTAAACTGGATCTGGTGAAAAAGACCTTTGCTCTTAAGGCCGGCCAGTTGGATCTGACGGGCTTGCAGGCGCCCCTGCCGGTGGAAGTTCAGATCGGGGACCAGTACCAGAGCAGTATCGTTCTGGGGGAGGATATTCTCAATCAAAAGAAATATGTCCCGCTGCAATTTCTGTTCGGCTACCGCGATGCGCTCCGGGTGGAGAAATATCGCTTTAAAGCCGGAAAGAAAGCTGATATCCCTTCGGACAGTCTGGTGGTCACGGGGTCCCTGGCGGTGGCGGATCCGCTGGCCGATCTGGCGGGACAGGAAGTGATTGTCCGCTGGGGCAGTTTTGAAGCGGTGATTCCCTCCGGCAGTGAAGGACTGATCCTGAAAGGGACCAAATACAAGTATAAAAGGCCGAAAACGCTGGTGAACTCGTCCGTCTCGTACGTGGATCAGGCCGTTTTGGATCCGGTGAAGTGCACCTTTCAGATTGTGGTGAAAAATGCTGCGATCGGCGTGCAACCAGAGCCGGTCACCTTCGGGCTGCGGTTTGGTGCTTTCCAGCAGACGGACACTCTGCCCTGAAAAACCCTTGACAAGAGAGCCTCCTATGCGATATAGTGAAACGGGAAAGAAGCAGTAGCGGAAGTATCACGTATGGGAAAAACGCGATTTTTGAAATGGATTCATCTGATCAATACCGGCTGGTTTGGGCTGTGTGTCGGTTATGTGCTGCTGCTGGCCCTGCGGCAGGCCGGAGTTCAATGGTGGGTCATTTTTTCGTTATCGGGCTTTTCCGCCGTTTTGTTTTTCCTGGGAGTCAGTCTGTATCTGGTGGCGATTTATCGGTCCGCCGCCCGCAGCCAGATTATCCAGGAGGAGCATCCCCTGACCAGCACCGACTATTATATGGTGTTTTATTACATGATCCCCCTGATGGGAGGTCTGGCCGGAATCGCCGGAGCGGCCGGGCTGGAGGATCTGACCCAAGGCCTGCTGGGAATTGCCTATGGAACCATCGGGGCCACCTTTGCGGTCTGGATTGTCGTGGATCCGGCTCTGGGCTTTTTGGAAAGCGTACTGCCGACCAGCCGACGAATGCGCCAGGTGCGTCTGGAACTGGCCCGCCGGCAAAAGGAACAGGAAGAACGGCAGAAACAGCTTTTGCTGGACCAGATTACACGGGAGGAACAGGAATTCCAGCACCGCTGCCAGATCCGGCTGGAGCCTCTGTGCCGTCAGCTTACCGCGCTGATAGGGGAAGGTCCCGAGGCCGTACCGGCCCATGAAGGGAAAGTGGTGGATATCGGGGTGGAGGCCTGGCAGATCGGAGGGCTGGCCGCCATGCAACAGTTACAAAAAATGGCGCAGGACTACTGCCGGCAAAGCTGGCCGCAGCAGGCCCTGGAGATGGGCTGGATTGATGTATGGTGGGATGGGATCGGCGACTGGCGATGCCAGCCGCTGGGGGAAAAGGGCCGGCTGGCCGGTACCCCCAAAAGTTGAAGGGAGAATTCCCCCGGCTTGTTTGGCGCTCTTACTTATTGGAGGATGCTATCGGGGACGGCTGAATTTCTTCGGCAAACCGCAAGAGCATGGCCATTTTGTTGTTGACCCAGGTTTTGCGATAGATGTTCCGGATATGCGTTTTGACCGTGCTGAGCATCACGTGGAGTTGGTCGGCAATTTCTTCGTTGCCCAGACCGCTGCAGATGAGCCGGGCGATCTGGTACTCGCGGGGGGTCATCTTAAACCGTTTTTTGACCTGCCGCCATTGCGGCTCGGTCAGCAGGGAGATGGGCGGTGTTTTCCGGACGGCAGCCGGGGATAGGGTACCTGGGGTCGGGGGATGCGGATAGAGAACCATACTTAGTTTCCTTGTGATAATGTAATGACCAATTGCTCCGCGGCGGCGGCATCTTCCGGCGATAAGCCTCCGTTGGTCTGGTTTAAATCCAGGGCCTGGCGGAGATTCGCCAGGGCTTCTGCCGTTTGGCCCAGCGCAGCCAGGGCCCGGCCCAGATGCAGATAGGATCCGACGATGCCCGGGGACTGGGCCGGATACAATTCGATGCATTTCTGGAAATCCAGCACGGCCTTTTCATGTTCCCCCAGGCGGCTGTAAATAACCCCGCGAGTGTCCCTCAGATCGAGATAATCCGGCCGGAGCTGCAAGCCCTGCTGGGCCAGGGCCAGGGCTTCCTGGTATTTTTCCTGGTTTTCGCTCAAAATCCAGGCCAGGTTGTTCATGGCAATGACGTTGTCGGGAGTCTGCTTGAGAATCGTGCGATACAATTCCACCGATTCGTCGATCCGATTCTGGGAGTTCAGCAGCATTGCCAGCCTCTCCAGCGCCGCGGCCTGGTCCGGCGTTTTGCTGAGAATCAGCCGCAGGAGCTGTTCGGCGGTCTGGGAATTCTCCGCGGCGGATGCAAGCTGCAGATCGCTGGTAATGGCCAGCAGCAGTTCCGCTCCCTGCGGAAACCGATCCTGCCATTGCGCCGCTTTGGCCAGGAGTTCCTTGCCTTTCTGGTCCTTCTGCAGCAGACGGGCCTGGGTCAGCAGGGGCAGGGGGTCCTGCGGCTGCTCGGCGTACAAGGTGTCCAACTGCTGCAGGGCTTTTTCCCGGTCGCCCTGCTGGTAGCGGGCTTCCCAGAGGGCGATGGTCAAACGGCGGCGGTCGGCGTCCGGACAGACGGCCAGTTCCTGCTCGAGCAGGGCGGCGGCCTGCTCGGGGCTGCCGGAGGCCAGATGTACGCGGGCCAGGGACAGGATAATCTCCGCATCCCGGGGATACAACTGGCGCAGGGTATTCAGGGTAGGAATAGCCAGGGAAGGAGTGCGAAAACCTTCACATTGGGCCTTCAGCAGCAGGAGATTGCGATTGGTGGGCGAGGAAACCAGACCCCGCAAAACCAGATCGATGCCCTTGCCGGGCTGGCCCTGCTGGAGGGCCAGTTGGCCCAGGAGCCGCCAGGCCTCCGCCGATTCGGGATGGTCCTGGGTGATCTTTTCCAGGATGCCGGTCGCCGCGACGATCGCCGGCTGGGTACCCTCGGACAGCAGCGCAAACACCCGGAAGAGCCGCAGTTCCACATCCTCGGGATGCGCGGCCAGCGACTGTTCCAAAAGCGTTTTTCCCTGCTGGATCTGCGCGGGATCCGAAGATCCCATCCGCAGCATAACGGCCAGGCGGACGGCGGGCAGATGGTCGGGCTGCTGGGCCAGGAGTTTTTCGATGGTCGCGAGGGCCTCCCCGGTTTTCCCCTGGGCCTGATAAAAGCGGGCCAGGGCCATCGGGGCTTCCGGCCGGGCCGGGTCCAGGGCGACCGCCTGCCGGTAATCGGCTTCGGCTAGCTCCGGTTTCTGCAGCAGGGTGTAGGTCTGGGCCCGCAC
>JAKJEP010000500.1 GCA_022705365.1 Planctomycetota bacterium
TCTTAGCTCTTTCCACCTTCGATCCGTCATACACCGTATCCTCACCAGGGGGATACGATGTTCCTTGGCCATCCCATTTATATCCCATTTTCCTCTTGACTGACCGCCCCTGCCATTATACTCTGCCCTCTGTATAGGCGGCCAAATATTCGCACCAATAGGGACCTCATTTTGCCGCCCGAAATGCCATAAAACGTGTGTCGGTGGCGATTTGGCATCGACTGTAATTCAATTGCTAACAGCGGTTTACAGAGGATTATCATGGTTAATTCATTGGCTTTGTTCGAAGGGTACCAGATTCGCTGCCACTACGACGAAAAAACCGAAACCTGGTTCTTTTCCGTGGTGGATATCATCCGGGTCCTGCTCCAGCAGCCCGATTTTCAGGCTGCCAGAAACTATTGGAAAGTCCTGAAAAACAGGCTCAATAAGGAAGGCAGCGAGTCGGTTACATTTTGTAACCGACTGAAAATGGAAGCTGCGGACGGGAAAAAGTACCTGACCGATACCGCCGACGTCGAAACCCTCCTGCGGCTGATGGTCCAGGAAACCCGCAACAAACTCACGGATTACTGGAAAAACCATAACATCACCAGAAAAAAGGAGTTTGATTATGCTTGACAAAAGAATACTCGGATTTGCTCGTTCGGAATTGTTGGTTGTTGGTATTTGCCTGGTCTTATCGGTGGGTTTTTGGATTTTTGTTTTTACGCCGGATTCCCATAAAGATGAAGCAGCCACAAAAGTAGTTTGCAATACCAACTTAAAAGCTCTCGGCTTTGGCATGCTGCAATATGCTCTGGATCATGAAGATATGATTCCCGGTCGAGGTTGGCAATTTGATGTAAAAGGCTGGATGCGCCCCACACGGGAACAGCTTGATCGTTCTTTTCAAGGGGGCTATATCTGGGATTATGCCAATGCGGAAAAAACATATACTTGTCCTGCCCTTGGTAAAAAACATAATCCCAAGCCTCGCATTAAAAAAGGCAAACATGGACCCAATGTCTGGGGCTGGCCGGGAGGCGAAGGAACAGCCAATCTGCCGGGTCCGATGTGGAGTTATTGCCTCAACGGTCAGGCGGGTCAGTCACAGGGGGATATCAGGTCGGTGTATCGGGTGAATCCGGATCTGATTCAGCCTGCCCCAGACAAAGTATTTATGCTGTTTGAGGAAGATGACATGGATTATCATTCTTTTGATAACGATGTGGTGTTATTCAGCCAGACCCATCCGCAACTGCTGGATCAGGATTCGCTGGGGGCCTATCATAATATCAAGGGTACCATCCAGGAATCCGGCCAGGGTAGTTATATCCCGGAAAATAATCCCATGACCAGGCGGGAAGGAGAAGGAAATCTGGTATTTTTCGATGGCCACGTAGGAGGTATGCTTCGCTCGGAATTTGACAAGCAGCGAAGTTCCCCCGCAGGCACCAAAGAGCTTTGCGGCGGGTATTCACCCATGAATGCTCCAAATGGCGACAACAAGGTAAGTTTCAAATAGAACAACGAATTCGCCGGGTAGGGTGTGCGATTCCGGTATTTCCCGGAATTGCACACGCGGTTTATAATAATGTCATATATATATCACTCCCCCGCCCGTCTGTCATTCCCGCGCAGAGCCTGCCCTCGACCTGATCGGGGGCGGGAATCCATCTTCTCTTCCGTTCTGAGTTCAACCTTTAGGTTGTCTTTTCGAATCCACCATTCAAATTCTTTTCCCAGCCCCGCACGTCAGTAAGGGGGTCAATTCCCCTGTTGTTTATTTACCATCCACCTTACTTCCTATTTCCCGGCTCTTTTGTTATCTTCGTTATCTTTTGTTCAAATATTCTTCTCTTCTTATTTATGAATTTTTATTTCTTTTCGAATTTGTTTAGAATTTAGATATTAGAATTTAGTATTTTGCTCTTCTTTCCCGTATCCTTCCGCCAACCTTGCCAGCATCTGCCGCGCCTCCTCCTCCGGCATCTCCCCCGCCTCCTCCTTCCCCTTCGCCTTCCCCCGCAAACACCACTGCACCAGGTCCAGCGCCGCCCGCCGCGCCACCTCCGCCTTCTCCGACCCCGCCAGCTCCGCCAGCCGCAGCGCCGCGATCGGCCCAAACCGCGACACAATCCGCCGCGTCTCCCGCTCCGCCTCCTGGCACAGCCGCTCCACCTCCTCCTGAAACTCTCCCTCCTCCTGCCACTCCGCTAGCTTCAAATACGACACATAGTTCTTCCGCCGGATCTC
>JAKJEP010000501.1 GCA_022705365.1 Planctomycetota bacterium
CTTCGGAACGGACTGTTTCTGCTACAAGTGCCCTCAATACAAGGGTATAGGGCATTGCAGCAAAAACAGTCCTGGATTTTTAGTGGTACATTCATTCCGCCCTTTCGCGGTCCATTTTGAACCGCCCGGTGACAATAAACGGCAAGAATTACAGCGATACCCTGGCCATGCTTAATGACGGCAGCCTGCGGATCGGCTTGCATGTGCAGGCGATCGGTGCCCCCGGCGGCAGCGATTCGTATGTAAATAATCCTATCCATGCTCCAGCTCCGGGAGCCATTCTGCTGGGCAGTCTGGGAACCGCCCTGGTCGGCTTCCTCCGCAGCCGCCGTACGATTCGCTAAGAACCGGACCTACCATTCCGCGGATCTGGTGTGGTGAAAAATGCGTACCGATACCCGCTCCCGGTGCCCTGCTGCTGGGGTGCATCGGCGTATGTATTGTCAATCAGTTACGTCGAACACGAAAATGGTAGAAACCATCGGATCTACAAAAAAACGCCGGACCAGGGGCTGGTCTATTCGGCCCGCAGCAGGATGGCGGAGGTAAGCGGTTCCAGTACGAGCTGGCTAACATTCCTTTTGGTTTGCCAGTCGAGCGTGCAGATATCCGGGTCCAAAGTAATTGTACAGGGGACCGGAGTCGGATTGACCACGATCTGCGCGTACTGATAATCCCTCCACCAGCATCCCTCGCGCTGATACCGGGGGCCGACGGGTTCCCCCACAGGCAAAGTATATTCCCGATACCAGGGTGCCACATAGGATCCATTCACATCACCACCCATAACTCCAAACAAGGACCATTTCTCATTTTTGACTAGCAGGAAGGAACTGTACACATATAAAAATTCCTGATAGGCTTTTTCGGAATCCCCAACAGGGGGTGTGAATATCCACCAGTCATACAAGCCTTTTTCGATAATGGTTTCGTGGTGCCGCAAGCTCCACTCCCACTGCTCCCCGCCCCACAAACTCAAAGGCGGCCCCAACGCCTGTTCATCCGTATAGCCGTCGGCTATTTTCAGGATATTGGTCCAGACCGCTTCCTGCTTGCCCGACCCATAATCGGTCGTATGGTTCAACACCAGGATATATCCCCGTTCCCGCAGTTTCGTATGCAGTTTTTTCAGGTAGGCAAAATACCCCTGGTTCCACTCCGCGTACTTCCCCGCGTATTTCCAGTTGGGATACAGCTTGGTCTTCCAGGCCACCCAGACATCCAGCAGGATATTGTCCGTCATCATCCCGGAAAAAGCCGGGTGGGTCTGGGCCAGCAGGCTCATAAATTGCTCCACCGCCCAGTCCTGAAACTCTGCATTGCCCACATCCAGAAAGAAGCAGTCATACCAGACACTGCCCGGCGGGTCATCGGGTATGTACCGGATGCGTTTCTCCGGATTCCGGTAATCGCCCGGTGCGGCATTCGCCTCGTCGATCAGCAGAAACCAGTCCGGATGCTCACGCTGGATATACTCATAGTCCAGATAGGACGACGGTGCGTCGGGCCGGGCCATGAGCGGGGTGACATAGTGCATATAAAGCTTGTCCGGGTACTGCTCATGCAGGATTTTCCACACCTCCGGCTGCCGGGACACAATCGACTGCGCACACCAAAAGGCGCAATATTTGGACATATTAGCCACATCCTGCTCTACGGAATGTGTACCGCTGCATTCCGTCCAACTGATAAAGATATCTGCGATATTGGACCCATTGTCAGGGTTCAGGGCAGTAGCAGATTCCGCAACAATACAATCACAAACAATGTATTCCAGACAGATGATCAACAAAATGATTCGTTTTACCTTCATAACCAAATATTTCTTATCTAAATCTCGAAAGTAACATAGGAAAGATATCCATCAGCATCATAAGCTGCCTTTGCCGCATACACCGGTTGATAACCCTACTCAGACTGAACCTTATTTCTGATAGTCATTCTGCAACGGCTGACCAGGTATCCCGCCGCCAGAATCAGGTACGGAAGCAGGTAGCTGACGATCTCCTGCGAACCGTTTCGGCCGCCGCTTTCATATCGGCTCAGCGAACATCCCCCGCCGCCGCCCCCGCCCGGCGTGCTTTCGCCCTCGGGCTGGAACGCCAGCACATACTGGGTAAAGTGGGTGGTCTTATACCGGATGGCGTGCAGGGTCGGCGACAGAACCAGATGTTCAATATTGGTAATGGCCGACTGGCTGAACTGCCCGGTTTCCGTATTGTACCAGTACACCGACG
>JAKJEP010000502.1:0-1993 GCA_022705365.1 Planctomycetota bacterium
TGGATATGCTCAACTCCTACCGCCGGATCAAGGACCATGCCTATAATATCGCGGAGGTACTGGCCGGTGAAAAATAGTACAACGGTATTTTCCCCTTACCCAGGGCTGCTGCTATATATAATACGGTTCTCATTCGAAAAGTGAAAAAAGGAGTACCTGCGAATGTTCATGAATGGTTTATGGCTGGTCATCGGTTTTCTGCTTCTGATTAAGGGCGCCGATTTTCTGGTCAACGGTTCCACCTCTCTGGCCCGGAGAATGCATGTCTCTGACCTGGTCATCGGCCTGACGATTGTCGCCTTCGGGACCTCCACCCCGGAGATGCTCGTAAATCTGTTCGCCAGTTTCCAGGGAAACACCGACATCGCCATCGGCAATATCATCGGCAGCAATATTTTTAATATCCTTTTGATATTAGGAGTCTCCTCTTTGATTTTCCCCCTGGCGGTAACCAAAGGTACCGTCTGGAAAGAGATCCCCTTCAGCCTGCTGGCCGCTGTTCTCGTCGGCGCCCTGGCCAATGATGTTTTATTTGACAAAATGGAACATTCCGCTCTTTCGCGTATCGACGGATTCGTATTGATCGCCTTTTTTATTATTTTTATGTATTACATCACCAGCATCGCCAAAGAAGGCGGCAACCAGGTGCTGGAAGGGGAAAAGCAAAAAAGTCTGCTCCTTTCGGTAATCATGATTATCGGTGGTCTGGCCTGCCTGGTCCTGGGCGGCAAGCTGGTGGTTAGTGGAGCAGTAGATATTGCCAGTAGTCTGGGGGTCAGCCAGTCGCTGATTGGTTTGACCATTGTGGCGGCGGGCACCTCGATGCCGGAACTGGCCACCTCCGCGGTGGCCGCTTATCGGAAAAATTCGGATATTGCGGTGGGCAACATTGTCGGGTCCAATATTTTTAATATCTTTTTTATCCTGGGAATTTCCGGATTGATTCGGCCCCTTCCCATGGGCGCCGGAAGCAATATGGACATCCTGGTGCTGATCGGGACCAGCCTGCTGCTGTTCTTTTTCATGTTCACCGGCCGAAAGCGGCTCCTGGATCGCTGGGAAGGTGTTGTCTTTATCCTTTTATATATCGGCTATACCGTCTATCTCATCCGGCGCGGCTGACCCTCAGCGTGGAAGACGCCTTCAAAATGATTATATCCGGAGGCATTGTCTCCCCGGAAAAACTGACCCGCCAGCCTGACCCGGACCCCAAAATCCCATAAGCCCGGTAAACCATACGCTGCCCGCCATCTTCTCTGCTTACCCTTTGCTCCCTCCGTTATCTTTTGTAAATATATCTTCTTCCGAATTTTATCCCGTCACCATTAATATATTCTCTTTTCTTCGTGCCCTTCGTGTGCTTGTATGTTGACTTCTAATATGGTTATTGGTTCCATAGGACAAGGGGCGGCCGACGAGGCGAGCGTAGCGAGCCGAGGCAGCCGCCCAGGGCGACGTAAGGCCGGTCGCGTGGAGGTCACCCAGGCCGTCGCGAAGCGTGGTCCGCGCCGCCCCTGTGGAACTACTAGTCCGAACAGCCGCTTGGGCCGGCCGAACATTCCATCGCTTAGCCCGCAGCGACCAGCGGGAGCGTCATATTCTCATTCGCCCTCGCGTCGTTCTGCTGTCTGCTAATCCAAGTTCCGCAGTTAGGGGTAAAAAACGTTGATTTTGACGTAAAAATGCGGAAAGTCTTCACTACATTTTTTTCAAAAACTGCCCGGGTAGCGGCAGATTTTTCGGCAGATGCAGGCCCAGCCTTTGCAGCAAAATAGCCTGATGATCCGTCGGCTGGCTCACACAGCGGCGGCGGATTTAAGGTCCCGACCGGGTCGGCAGCACCTGCTAGGACTCTAGCCACATCGCCGCCAGCTCCACCAGGCCCCCTATATTCACATAATAATCCCGGTTCACATCCCCCAACTGGTAGATCACCGCATTCCCATTATACTCATACTCGCAGGTGGTGCACGTTTTATAGCAATCTGTCGAA
>JAKJEP010000502.1:2003-2231 GCA_022705365.1 Planctomycetota bacterium
CCCCATATCCGCACGAAGACAGGTACGGATCCGAACACTCCTGCCACGCCGCCCCCAGCAGCGCCGCATCCGCCAGATCCGTAAACCCGCTGCCGTCCGGGTCCCACGGCCGGTGCAAATCCTTCGCCCCCTCCCCGCACTCCGCCGCCAGCGCCCACACCGTATCCCGCGCATCCGACAGATACACCACCCCCTCCGCCGCCATCACCGGGTAGCTCAGATAATGCC
>JAKJEP010000503.1 GCA_022705365.1 Planctomycetota bacterium
CGTCCCCATTTTAAGCATCTTTGCCTGCCGGTCTTTCCGGCCGCCGTCTTACGGCAGTACGTGGCCCAGCCAATGGACCGCAAGAATAGCCAGATCGTTCAGATCCACTGCATAATCGTGGTTGATGTCCGCTTTCCCGCACCAATCCGGCGCCGCACAGCCGTTCGCCAGCCACCAGTCCGGCAGATACGCATAATCCTCGTAGTCCACCCGGCAATCGCTGTTCAAATCCGCCGGATTGATATACACCGTCAATATACCCCGCCCCTGAACGCCGTGATAACCGCCGATCCGGATCAAATATTCTGCTCCCTGGCTTACGGGTACTGTCACTTCAGACTGCACCCCGCAGGCATCGTCGTTGCAGGCAAGCACCATTCCGGACCCGGCTGGGCAACTGCCGCCATAAACCGCCAGCTTGGTGTCGTATTCGCTTCCGCACAAACTGATCGTCGCCACACCGTTACAGGAAGCATAATATCGATACCAGATATCCGACTCAATTTGCGTATAGGAAAAAATGTTGCATTGCCCCGGTTCATCCGGCCCGTCTGTGGTGGCCATACAGGTACTGAAAACTACACTTTCTTCCGCCATCGGCAATGCCTCTTCGCAGTCATCATTCATCGGTGCTTCCATCGACACATGCAGCGTATAATCCCCCACGGCTCCCCCATACCCTGTCACTCGGATCAGATAGGTTTCCCATGCATGTATCGCCAGCACCAAACAGGATTGTAATCCGCCGCAGCCAAAGCTGCCGTCATGGCAGTCATCATTGCAGCCCCCTCCCACTTCATTATCTGCCGTACCCGGACAGCCCTGGTGGACAGAAAACGCCGTATCGAAAGAAGATCCGCACGTAGCCACCCGCAGCGTTCCCGAACAGTCCGCCGTATAACTGTACCAGACATCCGGGCTAAGATTCGATTGCCCGCAACTGGAACTGCCGTCGTTGGTAGCCTCCAGCGTGGATCCATAATAGACGCCTTCCCCGATGACCGTCGCCTCGGCACAGTTGTCATTCTCCACTCCCGCGCTGCTGATTTCTATTTTCTGAGCAAAAATGTTGCCAACGTAGTCATCCTCCCAGGCGATAATCGCACCATGCGGTGAGGAACCGGACCCATCATACACAATGACCGGGTTGACCTGATCATACCCCGAATCCGAATAGACATATTCCGACCACAATTTATTCCCATCGCCATCCAGCCGCGTGGCGCTGATATCCCAGCTCCACCCGCCGCTGTCCATATACGTCACGACCGCCCCGCCCGCTAGGCCGCTTACAATCCTGGCCCGCCGCTGACTGCCCGGTGCGGTGAACCCGTCAATCCAGGGAGGCAGCAGCACCCCGTTGGTCGTCCATAACAGACTGCCCCCGCTGTTCACTCGCTGCGCATATACATCATCATTCCCCGTCGTGCCCGCATCATTCCGCCAGTCATTCCACGCCACAATCCCCCCGCCCCAGCCATCCGAGGCAATCGTGGAGGTAACCTCATAAAACACCCAGTCATCCGGGGCTCCTCCCACCACCGCCGAATCCACAATCACCACCCCGTTGGTTCCCCACAGCGAACTGCCGCCGCTGCTGATCCGCTGGGCTCGGACCTGGGCATTTTTCGTCGGCGTCACCTGCAGCCCGCTCCAGGTTATCAGCGCCCCATCCACCCCGTCGAACGCCACGTCCACCGGCCCTTCGTCGCGGGCATCATTGCTGATAACCGTCGGAGTCGCCCCCCACGGCAAACCCGCCGCCACCTTTTGCGCCACAATATTCTTGGCATAATCCGCCCATACCACAATCACACTCATCGGGCCGATCGCCGTCATATCCTTGTACCAGCCCATCCGCACATTGCTCCCCAGCGAAATCCCGTCCACACCCGGCGCCGTGAGAATCCCGCTGCTGTTCACATGGGCAATCCGCATCGCCTCCCCCCAGACCACAAACGCGCCCCCGCTCCCGTCCGGCGCCAGGATCGGATATTCCCCGCCGGTCGCCGCCTGCACCCCGCCCGCCGTCCATTGGGGGACACCCGTACTGCTTATTTTCTGCACGAAGATCCCGTTACCCTGCTGCCACACGACAATCAGATCGCTGCCCCACGAAATCACCCGGGGCGAAGAACCGCTCGCCGCCACCTGGATTCCGCCGGGCGGATTCCATAACGGATTGCCGGATGCATCCACGCGCTGGGCGCCGATGCCGCCGTCA
>JAKJEP010000504.1 GCA_022705365.1 Planctomycetota bacterium
TCTCGCCCCAGTTGGCAGAGGCAGCCAAATCGGCCGTGATGTTTTGCCAGGCGGTCGAAGCCTCAATGGCAATTTGTTTGGAGGTTTGCAGTGTCTGAATTTCCGCCATGTAAGAAATAGGATCCGCCGTTACAGCCGCCGGGAGGAAAACCGATCCCACCCCGCGGAACAATCGCAAAGGATGTGCTTCAAAGCCCGCCGCGGTCACCTCGCCGTTAACTCCGCGGCGTTTGCCCAATGAATCTTCCACACGGGCAATAACGGGGATTTCCAGCCCCATCGGATAAGCGGCGGGAGTTACAATTTGGAGTTGGCCGCCGGCAAACTCCGCCGCCGCGGAGGGAATCATCGGATAAGGCGTCCAGGTCGGCAGCCCCCGCTCGGAGACTCCCCGGGCAGAATCCATCACGGTAAAATGAATCAGCACGCTTTCCTCGATTCCCGAAGACTGCTGGCGCCGATGCACATACAACTCGTAAAAGTCAGGCTGGTCCAGCACGATTGTAACGTCCGTTGCAATGGCAGAGCCGTTTAATGTGGCGGTATAATCATACCCCGCGGCGGAATTCACCGTAAAGGAAACGATATCCTGATAATCCTGCTGGTCCGCTACCCCCACAATAGAAATTTCGTTGATGGAGGCTGCGGTCAGCTCCAGATCAAAGCTCAGATCAGAACTGTTTGCCACCGCCTGGTGCATCTCGACTGCCAGTACATTGGTTCCGGCAACCAGCAGGGAGGTATTTAATGCCTTGGTGTACCAGGTAAATTCATCTCCCACCGAAGCCAGGGTATTGTACGAAATGGTACCATCAGGCAGGTTTACGCGGGCTGCTTCGGTACCGTTGAGATAGACAACCGCCCCGTCGTCATACAAAAGATCCAGCGTCAATGCCTGATAAAGGGAAGCATCCGCTATGGTAAACGATTTCCGGAAATAGGTGGTGATATATTTGCTGCTGGCATTACCTCCATAGGAAACGACCGTCGTTTCATCCCCATCGCCATAGCCCAACTGGGCGGCCCCGCTCTTCCAGCCGGTTTCATCAAAGATCATCTCTTTCCAGGCGGTACCCTGATTGCTGCCGTTATCCAGATATTTCCAGACCGAACCGGCCGGTACCAGGGTATCGGCCGCGGTAGGGTTTATGAGGATCAGGCAGAATAGATAAATCAAAAGAGCCGCAATCGTATTGGACGGCCCTTTTTTGCTTTTCCCCTTTTCACGTATCAAATAGTGCCAGTATTTCATCTTTTTCCTCTTTCTGGGCGCAAATAATTACAAAAAATCCCTTCCGGCTATATTCCTACTCACTAACCAGGGGGTATCAAAGCAATTCAGGAAAGTTATGAACACGGTATAAATCAAAGAAGCCAATTAATGATCACAAAGTTGATTATTTTGATATTTTCATTATAGCGAAACGCCCGGTATATTTCAAGTAAAATTTGATGTGGCCCTGGTTTTCTATAGGCAAAACCATTAGCCCCAAATCTCACAGGCTTACGATTTTCAGCGGTCTTTTTGCCTGCCTTCTTCGTTCTCCTGGCTATCTGCCCTCAAAAAATATAGACTTATATGCCTGCGGAAGATTAGCTCCTGCGGCCTCGAAGGCGACCAAAAATTCTTTTAGTTCAGTTGACGGCTTGGCGTGAGCCATAAAAATCATTGGTGATGTTGCTCAGTCCGGAAGGACTGGTGCAACTGACGCAGGCGGATGTACAATAGCTGGGGCAAGGGCTGCCAGGCCATTACCCAAAATTGCCCGAATTTGAACCAGGCCTCAATCAGTAAGCATATTTTTTTCATAAGTTCTTTCAATGACAGAACTTCTGGGTTATTATCCAAGCCGATTTTTAAAAAAGCGGCCAGTAAAAGTCCAAACGAAGGACAGTCGCTACGAATAAGCAAACCCTTGAAAACAAAGCACTTAAGAAAAGTCACTGTTTCACCCCTATCAAAAAATGTCCAACTTGTCTTGGACTTGTCTTTTTTGGAAATGTAGTTTTATAGTTAAACAAAATTTATCTAATCCGTTATATTAACAAGAAAGGATTAGTATAATCAGGCTCCGCAACTAAATAGGCTTCCGCGTCTATATTTATTGAGTCTCCCTTTTGAAGATCGATCTCCAGTTTTTCATTATAGGGAAGCCAGGGTACATTGTACCCCCTTATGGCCAGTTCTTCTCGGGTGATGTAGTCTGGACCGAGCCATT
>JAKJEP010000505.1 GCA_022705365.1 Planctomycetota bacterium
GAAACGCTCTACCAATGCGGTCTGGGATGCCCTGGCCGATCCGAATAAGCATGTGGTCGTCCAGACAGCCCCCTCTATCCGGGCGGCCATCGGCGAAGGTTTCGGCCTGCCCCCCGGTACCCCCAGTACCAGTAAAATGATTGCGGCCTTGCGCCGGCTGGGGTTTGACGGGGTTTTCGATACCGATTTCGGCGCGGACCTGACGATTATCGAAGAATCGCACGAATTTCTCCAGCGACTGGAACAGGGCGGTCCCCTGCCGATGATTACCTCCTGTTCGCCCGGCTGGATTAATTTTATGGAGAAATTTTATCCGGAGCTGATCCCCCACGCCTCTTCCTGCCGTTCGCCGATGGGCATGACCAGCGTTCTGCTGAAGACCTATTATGCCCAGAAAATCAACCGCGACCCGCATGATATTTTCGTGGTGGCGGTCATGCCCTGCGTCGCCAAAAAATACGAAGCCCTGCGCCCGGAACATTGCATGGCGGATGGCACTCCCTATACGGATGCGGTGCTGACCACCCGCGAGTTAATCTGGATGATACAGTGTTACGGCATCCAGTATTGGACCCAGGCGGATATCGAATTTTCCAGCTTTCCCAAGGATGAGTTCGACAGCCCCCTGGGCATCGCCTCCGGCGCCGGGGATATTTTCGGAACCACCGGCGGCGTCATGGAGGCGGCCCTGCGGACGGCTGCCGAAAAGCTTTCCGGCCAGAAGGTCGAACAGCTCGAATTTAAAGAAGTCCGGGCGGTCGAGGGGCTTCGGGAAATTACCCTCCAGCTTGGCTCCCACTCCCTGAATATCGGCGTCGCCAACGGCCTGCAAAATGCCAAGGAACTGCTGGACAAGGTCGTTCGCCGAGAAAAACAGTTTCACATTATCGAAATCATGGCCTGTCCCGGCGGCTGTATCGGCGGCGGCGGCCAGCCTTACCCCCCCCGCGGAACCAAGGTCCTGGACCCCGGCCTGCTGCGGCTGAGAGCATCTGCTCTCTATCGGATTGACGGGGAGAAAACTCTGCGGCGCTCCCACGAGAATCCCGCCATCCAGCAGCTTTACCAGGACTTTCTCGGTACACCCGGCGGCCATAAAGCCCATGAGCTTCTCCATACTCAGTATGCTGCCAAACTTCCACGAGGTATCAAATGACGCATATAGAAATTCCCAAAACCGACAATTGGCCGGAAGTTGAAGCCAAATCCCGTGCCGCGCTGACCCCGGCGATTGTTGATTTTATTGAACAGTGCCGCCGCGGCCCCCATTCCGACAGCCAGTTGATTGCCGTCCTTCATAAAGTACAGGAGCACTTCGGCTTCCTGGACCGGCCGCAGATGGACGCGGTCGCCCAGCTTATGCAAATACCGGTGACCAAGGTGACCGGTGTCGCCAGCTTCTATCACTTTTTCCGCCTTCAGCCGCGCGGGAAATTTGTCATCAATATCTGCCTCGGCACCGCCTGCTATGTCAAGGGGGCGCCAGCCATTGTCGAAAAGCTCAAGGAAGAGCTGGGCATTGATGTCGGCGAAACCAGCCAGGACGGCCTCTTCACTCTTCAGGTAGCCCGCTGCCTGGGTACCTGCGGCCTGGCACCGGTCCTGACCATCAATGAGGACGTTCATGCCTCCGTCAAGCCGGACCTTATCCCAGCCATTCTCGAAAAATATCGTAAGGCTGCCGTAACTTAATCCTTGAAAGGCAAATCGTTCCCGCTATAATTTCTGGTGGAATTACGGCCAGAAGGCGATTTTTTGCCTCTGTAAAGTATTGCGAATGAATGAGTTGCGGGCGTAATTCAGTGGTAGAATGCCAGCTTCCCAAGCTGGACGTCGGCGGTTCGAATCCGCTCGCCCGCTTTTCCTCATCCGGGGATGCATCATCGTGCACCATAGCGCAAAGTAATTGTGTTCCACCCGCCCCATTGTTCACCACCTTCTACCACACGCTTCCGCACTGCGACCCCCTCCACAGCCGCTTGTATATGGCAGCGACTAGAGCGGGAGTGGTCCTGCGGACAGCGGCTCTGTCCTGCGTTTCTCGCAAAGCACCAAGCGACCAGCGGGAGCGTCATATTCTCATTCGCGCCCGCATCGTTCTGCCAGTCTACTAAGACTGGTAGGGTATGCTCCGCATACCATCTTCCCTTCTTCCGCTCTCATCCTACGCCCCCATATTCCGGCGTATCACCCGATGGTCATTTT
>JAKJEP010000506.1 GCA_022705365.1 Planctomycetota bacterium
CTTCCAGATAAAATTCCACAATGGTGCTGTCCGGCTGAGGCGGAAGGAGGGCACCATAGATGCCGTCGCCGAAATCACCGTCGCCATGCGAGCCGTCATCCGCCATGATCAATGCCGTAAAGGTTGTCGCGCCATCCACCCGATAGTAAGCTTTGGCGGTTAAGCCGCTTAGGTTTTCATCGAGCAGACGGGCGGTGACAGCCACGGAATCGGTTGATTTGGGTATAATCGGGGAATGTTCTACATCCAGGATCATCGGCGCGATATTCAAAGACGCCGGGTCCGGAATCAGTCGAACAGCATCCAGAGTCAGGCCCATGACAATATCACTGCTGCCGGTGGTAATTTGATGGACTTCCACCGCCAGGACATTATCGCCCTGGATCAGGCTGGCGGTGGGCAGATCAAACGCTCCCTCAAAAACGGCTTCGCCCACCGTTCGATTGGCCAGGGTGGAATAGGAGGGCGTACCTGCCGCCATGCCCAGCCGGTACACTTCGGTGCCGTTGAGATAAAAGACCGCGCCATCATCAATCAGAGGAGTCAGGCGGAGGATTAGTCCCGTCGGGTCTTCGTTCAGAGTGAAATGCTTGCGGAAATAATAGGTAGTCTTGCCGATGGTTAAGGTGGTGTTAATTGCAGCGGGGATATAACTGGTCTCCACCGCCAGGACACTGGAGCCGCTAGGCCAGGCGGTATCCGAAAAACCGGCTGTCTTCCAGGTGGGATCGGCATCCAGACTGCCGGACTGGTAATATTTCCAGGTATCGTCGATGGCAATCAGATGGGTGGTTTGTATGGTATAATTTCCCGAAACATTCGCCTGCCCGGGGGTTCCCTGAGTGGTCAGGCTGGTGGCCCAGTTCTGGCCGTAGTCATTGGGCAGGGCGGGGTTGATCAGTTCCAGGGAATTGCCATCTCCGTCATGCAGCGAAGCCCATTCCCAGCCGCGGTGTCCCTGATCGAGCGGTCCCAGCACCCGCCGGCCCCAGTCACCCTGATCGGCATAGGTTACTTCGTCAATCTTGACACCCACCGTGTCAATCAGTTCGATGGTTTCCCCTTTATTGCTCAGGTGGCCGTCCCAGCCGCCGGTGACATTGGTGATGCCCGGATATTTCGCGGAAAAGGCGGCCACATCGGCGGCAATAACCAGGTAACCGTCGGGACCGATGGTGATACTGGGGAAAACAAAATCGATACCGTCGCTAAAACGCCAGCCGGTCAGATTCACGGCGGTATCACTTTGATTGTACAGTTCGATATATTCCTCCCGGTCGTCCAGGCTGGAGGGATGATACATGATTTCATTGATGACGATCTGGCGGGTCGGGTCGGAAATACAATTGCCGCTGGTGCTGTTGGATTGTTTGGGGGTGGGGGAGGTAAAATATCCCCTGGAAATCATGTCGAAACATAAACCGTAGGAAACATTGTCATATTGAACGATCGGTTCGTAGGAAAATTCCACGGTCAGGCCGTTGGGCTGCACCAGGGCCAGATATTCCCCGGATCCTTTGAGGGAAAAATTGGTGTGGAAATAACCCAGGTCATCCACAAAGGGAACCTCGGATTGGCTGGAGGCAAATACGAGCAGATATTCACCGGGTTCCAGTAAAACCGCTGGGATGGGCCAGCGGGTCAGATCTACCGGATTATCGGTCAGATACCAGCCTTCCAGGCTGATGGTCACCTCGGTTGGATTGTAGATTTCCAGCCAGTCCGGATATACTGCCTGGCCATTGACAATCGTACTAAACGTATTGGTATTGAGAGCCATGAATTCCGTGATAACCAGAGTACCTCCGGATTGCTGCCAGCTATCGTCAAGCACGGCATAATCGGAAAAGTTTACGCCGTTGCTGCCGTCGAAATCGGCACAGCCGGAACCCGAACAGCCGGACGGGTCCAGCCACTGCTGCACAAAGAGGACCATGTCCTGCAGATCGACATAACAGTTGCCGTTCAGGTCGCCGGCCGGACAGGCGCCATACGCCGCAGGAAGCCCCGCCAGAATCACGAGTAAACTAATTATCAGTTTATACCAACTACATTGCATTCCGTTTTCTCCAAAAACGTAACAAGAAGGAGTTCCTGTTCTTTCTTTAGAAGGAGGGTGTCCAATTGATAGTTGAAGGTTAGGAAAAGAAAGGCGGCTCCTGTGGCTGAATCGTGTATAATTCAGCCG
>JAKJEP010000507.1:0-1826 GCA_022705365.1 Planctomycetota bacterium
GGAATGTGGCCCTGGCGGTGGCAAGTTCCGTCTTGATTTTTTCGTAGGGGACCAGTTCCGCCTCAAGGGCCGTCATCTGATCAAAATAGGGTTGCAGCTCAAGCCGAGCAGAGGCGGCTTTGCTCCGGTCGGCACCTGTCGCCTTCGTTTTCATGGTCGCCTTTTCGAGCTTGCTCAATTCCTTCATGGCATCTCTGAATTCCGCTTTAAGTTCCTTGACCTGGCGCTCCAGGTCTTTGGCATAGTTCCAGGATGCCAATTCCTCGTCGTCGGCATCGTCCGGCGGATTGCTCTGCTCGAAGGCCTCTTTTTCGCCCTTCAGACGGGCAATCTCAGCCTTGGCATTATCGATCTGTTGGAGATAATCGGCCATGGTCCGTTTGACCAGCTTATGGCTAAAGGGATCAAAGGCCGGACCCACGCTGTCGTCGTCTTCCACCGCGTCGGCTATGGCATCGATCCAGCCGTCGACCACGCCGCAAAAGCCATTTTCCATCAGGGTCTTGAAATCCGGCAAGGTATCGGTCCACCAGGCGGCGACCACGCCAGATAATTTGAAGCTGCCCAGCACCCCAAGGGGCAGCAATGCCTCGGTAAAGCCTCTAAGGAATGTCGAGCGCACCGCGTTGAGATTGCGGCCTTGCGGCAGAGCGACCAGACTCCCGGTGTGGGAGGCCCACCACCCGGTCAGTGCGTCCTTTAGCGCTCCTGTCCTCGCCTGCAATCCGGCATCTGTTTCTATGATCCTGGCAACGGCGGATCGTTCCGTGACTTCCGTGTTGAAATCACAGTATCGGGTAACATCGGCCCTGCGGGCGAAGAGCACGTCCGGTGCAAACCCAAGGGATTCAAAGAGCGAAGCGCGGTCCTCAATCTCGGAGACTGGGATACCGCCGGCGAGATGCGCCCGCACATCGTGCGGCTCGGGCGGCGGAGAATTATCCACATAGCGGCGGACATTGAGGTTGTAATCATTGGCAACATCCGCGATCTCGTCGAGCGCCACAACTCTGGAGTAATTGGGAACATCGGCATATCGCTCATAGGTGGAGGCGATTTTCTCAATGTCTTCCGGGCGCAGGTAATTCTGCGCCCGCCCTGCCAGATACTCGTCGTCCGCATTGATAAACAGCACCCGGCCGCGCCGATTCTCCGGTTTATTGGGGTTCGGAGTCTGGCCGGTGATATTGGAGCGCATGATCAGGATGCAGGCCGGAATACTTGCACCATAAAAGAGATTTTGCGGCAGGCTGATGATCGCTTCGATCAGATCCTGCTGCAAAAATTTCTTGCGGATCTCCTTTTCCGCCCCACCGCGGAACAGCACCCCGTGGGGCATGACGGTCGCCACCATGCCGCCCGGTTTGCAGACCGCCAGCATATGCTGGGCAAACATCAAATCCGCCTTTTTGCCCGACGTCGGACACCAGCCCCAGCGATAGCGCTCCGGAAACTCCATATTGCTCTTCGTATAGTTCTGGCTGAAGGGCGGATTGGCAATGACCCGGTCAAACCGTTCGAGTTCGCCGCCCTCCCGGTGGAGGGGGTGCAGGAGCGTGTCTTCCAGTTTGATGTCGGCACCGCGTACGCCGTGCAAGAGCATATTGATTTTGCAGATGGACCATGCAGAAGGATCATTCACCTGGCCACAGAGGCGCAGGTTGGTCGGATCGCCCCCGGACTGCTCGATATATTCGCGGCTGATGATCAGCATGCCGCCGGAACCGCATGTGGGGTCGTAGATGCTCATCCCCGGGGTGGGGTTCAGAACGCGGACCATCATTCGGATGACATCGCGGGGGGTATAGAAATCTCCACCTTTCTTA
>JAKJEP010000507.1:1836-2155 GCA_022705365.1 Planctomycetota bacterium
CCGCCGATTCGGCAAACATATTGATGAGGAATTCATAGGCGGAACCGAGCAAGTCGGAAAACTGAAAGTCCTCATTACGAAGGCGGTATCGGTTGAAGTGGCGAACCAGATCCTTGCAGGCTTCATCGGAAACGATGCGTTTGTTGCTCTGAACCTTCATGAACTGGATGTGGTCCAGAACATGCTGAAGCCTCTCATTCGCTTCACTTAAAGCGGCAAGCGCCTTGTCCAGGACAGCTCCAAAGGGCTCCGAGGCATCGTTCAGCTTGCTTTGTAGATGTGACCAGCGGGCGCGGAGAGGAACAAAAAAGTCATCATA
>JAKJEP010000508.1:0-1810 GCA_022705365.1 Planctomycetota bacterium
GAATGGCTCGGTCCAGACTACATCACCCGAGAAGAACTGGCCATAAGGGGGTACAATGTACCCTGGCTTCCCTCGATTGTTACAAACGTGCGGGAAGGTATGATTTAACCTACTCATTTGACATTTTCCCCTTTCTGCCATATCGTATGGCAAGAAAACAACCAGTTAAAATCTGGCATGCAACAACATAAGTCCTTGCTAAATAAGGATTATTATGATTTTTGGCTGGAAAGTACGTAAAAACCGCAACTGATATTTATGGAAATGAAGGCAAACAATTATGAACAATGAGAAAAACAATCAAAATGTCAATCCCCCCTCCGAAGGTTCAAGCTGCCCGGCCTGTGCCTGTAAGAGTAAGACAGGATTATGGATTCTTCTTATCGCCGTGATTATTCTGGCGGCGGGATTTTTTGCCAATCGATTTTCCTCTGACAAGGACGGGAAAAACAAACCGGAAGAGACGGTAAATACCGCCACGGCTGATTCTGCCACCGCGACAACTACTGCCGGGATAACCTGGAATTCCGACTACCAGGCTGGCATGAAGCTGGCCGCCCAGCAGAACAAACCCGTCCTGCTGTCATTCACTACCTCCTGGTGTCCGCCCTGCCAGTATATGAAAAAAGATGTCTATACCCATCCTGCCGTAAGCAAGGCGGCCGAAGCCTTTGTTCCGATCATGATTGACCCGGAAAAAGAGACTGCTTTAGCGGATCAATACAAGATTACTGCTTATCCGACCTATATCTTTCTGCAGCCGGACGGAAAAATAATCGAAACCGCGGTCGGCTCCTCGTCACCGGAAGATTTCGCCGCCAAATTGACCGGTTTGGGCAAAAAATAATATTCCCGGATTGACAGAACCGCCAAAAGTCGATATTGACATCCAAAAACTCACTCTGGCTCCCCAATAACAAGAGGCCGAAGAGCTTTTGACGCTGGCGTCCGGGCTACGCCAGTTTTTCCACGTATTCCCGGAAAAGATTGCCCCGCTGCTGAAAGTTTTTGAACATATCGTAGCTGGCACAGGCCGGCGACAGTAACACCGAGGAGCCGGGTTGGGCGAGCTTTCGTGCCAGGTGGACCGCCTGCTCGAGGGTATCAGCAAATTCACAGACCGGCCGGGATTCCTGGCGGCTTTGCTTTCGCCGGGAGATCAGCTCAAACAGTTTCTCCCGCACCTGCCCGATGAGAATCACCGCCTCCACCTGACCGACCACCTTGTCCACCAGTTCGTCAAACGGAATTTTCTTGTCGTAGCCGCCCAGGATTATCACCTTTTTCTCCGGAAACGACTCAATCGCGACGATCACGCTTTCCGGGGTGGTGGCAATCGAATCATTGTAATAGCGCACCCCCTCAAACTCCCGCACCAGTTCCAGCCGATGCGGCAGCGATTCATACCGCGCCAGCGCCTGCCGGGCCGCCTGGGGGTCCACCCCAAATATCTCGCCGGCCGCCAGTGCGGCGGCGGCATTGACCTGATTGTGCCGGCCCGGCACTTTCAGCTTCAACTCTTCCATCGGCTCCGCCGGATACCAGCGAACCTGACCCGGCGTGCATTTTTGCCACTCCCTAAAACAGGGATCCAGGCGATTGAATACCGCAAAATCCTCCTTCCCCTGATACCGTAGAATGTTTTGCTTGGCCCTCACATATTCATCCATCGTCCCGTGCCAATCCAGATGGTTCGGCGTGATATTGGTCAGAATCGCCACATGCGGGCTGCGGCGAATTTGACCCAGATCGTAAAGCTGAAAACTGCTCAGCTCCAGCACCACCACATCCTCCGCCTGAATCTCTTTTA
>JAKJEP010000508.1:1923-2155 GCA_022705365.1 Planctomycetota bacterium
TCCAGCACCGCCCGGGTCATGGCCGTCGTAGTACTTTTGCCGTTGCTGCCGGTAATCGCCACAATCGCCGCCGGGCAGCGCTCGAAAAACAGGTTCATTTCCGCCGTCAAGGGAATACGATTCTTCCGGGCCAGCTCCAGCCAGGGAGAGTTTCGCTTGACCGCAGGATTGACTACCACCAAATCGCTTTCGAGAAAATCCTGTTCCTGATGGCCCCCTAAATGAAAAGTAA
>JAKJEP010000509.1 GCA_022705365.1 Planctomycetota bacterium
GATCTGGAACCACCGCCTGATTCCCGAGGCCAAAATGAAAGAATATGGCGCCCCGCCCAAGGTGCTGCCCCGCTCCCCCGGCCATTATGAGGAGTGGATCGCCGCCTGCAAGGGCGGCCAGCCGGCCGGCTCTAATTTCGTCGATCACGCCGGCCTTTTGACCGAAGTGGTCCAGATGGGTGTCATTGCCCTCAAGCTGAACACCATTCTGTACTGGGACGCCGCTGCCAAACGCTTCACCAACAGCGACCAGGCCAATCAACTGATGAACCTGCCATACCGCGAAGGCTGGTCATTATAGCGCTATGACAGTTAGTACCCGACGAAAAATACAAACCTGGTGTGGTAAAATATCGTTTTGTCTCGGTTCGTTGATGGTCTTGGCCCTGGGCCTGTGCTACGGTTTCCAGCCGGATCGCTTTGCCGCTCTGACGATCTACCCGCCGTGGTTCTGGATTCTTCCAGCGGGTATATTCATCCTCCTGGCCGCTTTCTGGAAGAAACGATTCGCCTTGGGTCTGGCCATCGCCTGGTTAATCTTTATCGTGGTTTTTGTCGAACAGGTGGTAAGTATCCCGCGCAGTCTTTGGCTTTCACAGGACACCTGGCAAGCTGCCCGGGAAAATGGTCAGGCCCTGCGCGTCATCTCTCTCAACTGTAACAGTCAGCCGGAAGCGATGGAGACTGCCCTGGAATTTGAGCCTGATATTCTTTTGCTGCAGGAACCGCCGGCCAGAAAGGAAATGCTTGCGGTACTGGAAAACCATAATCTCTCAAATTATTTCACGCAGGATTATATTGATACCCCGATTATTGCTACCGGCGATATAGCACAACTTCCGGTTGCGCATTCTAACCGGATATTCCTGTCGAAGGCTTTGGTAACCATCTCCGGTCTGCCCTCCCTTCAGGTAGTCAATGTGCGTCTATCGCCGGCGGAGATTGGCATGAATCTATTTTCCCCTGCCTGCTGGCGGAATCACTATGCGAACCGGTTATTGCGCCGGCAGGAAATAGAAAAGGTAATACAGGAAATTTCGTTCGATGGGCCGGTGATTCTCGGCGGAGATTTCAATGCTCCAGCCGCTAGCGGGGTATTCGGCCGCCTCAAACCGCACTTCCGCGACAGCTTTTCTGCGGCGGGAGTTGGCCTGGGTAATACCATCATAGAATCCCTGCCGCTCTTACGGATCGACCAGATCTGGCTCAGCCGCTATTTCCAGCCGGTTTCCGTCCGTTCCCATCCCTGTTCCAGATCCGACCACCGCATGGTAATTTGCGATCTGATTCTTCCGCCCTCCTCCCCCAAAATAACCAA
Source organism: Planctomycetota bacterium (assembly GCA_022705365.1). Lineage (GTDB taxonomy): Bacteria > Planctomycetota > Phycisphaerae > Sedimentisphaerales > SM23-30 > JAKJEP01. Next base: position 1,319 of record JAKJEP010000509.1, read on the forward strand.
GTAGCTCAGGCGTCTCGCCTGTGATTTCCCCTTCTCATTTGCTGCCATCCAGGCAGCGCCCTGAATGTTCTTCCCTCTTTCCCGCGAATCAGCAAGCAGAAAAAATACCGAACGCCGCCGCCCGGTAAGCGTAGTCAGAAGGTGGGGGCGGCGTTCGGAAGCGCATAAATCTATCCGAGGGATAGATAGGATGAACCATTTCGGGAGAACGGTCTCCTGATACATATTCTGTCTATCATTGGCAGTTCAGAGGCCGTTTATAAGACCGGTCTGCCCAGTCGAGGTTAGGAAAAAATTTATTTTTTTGACGGAACCGCCAAAAGTCGATATGGACATCCCAAAACTCACTCTGGCTCCTCAATAACAAGGGATCGAAGAGTTTTTGACGCTGGCGTCTTTTTGTAAAAAAAATCCCCTGCCTCGCGAGAGGAAGGGGATGGGGTTTTGCCGGTTTAAAATAGGTAAAAACAGCGGTTAGAGGGACCAGCCTTCGCGGTAGGTGCGGTGGACGAACTGGTTGGCGGTTTCCGAGTTGGTGAACCGCATGTTTTCGCCGTCCCACAGAAGCCGCTGATCGGGATTGCGGATGGCCAGGTTGCCCATGACGACCATTTCGGTCAGGGGGCCGGCGTAGTCGAAATTGGTGCTGGAGGGTTTGCCGTCCTTGCAGGCGCGGACCCAGTCTTTTTCGTGGCCGCCGGAACCGTCGGGAATCCGGGGGATGCTGGGGTCGGGACGTTTGAATTCCTTCATCTTCGTTTCCGGAAAGAGACGCGGATTCAGGCCATAGCAGCCGCACATGAGCTTGCCGTTATCGCCCTCGAAGATG